>JAFPXC010000008.1 GCA_017394805.1 Clostridia bacterium
ACAAGTTTGGAAGAATATATAGCCCTTGTTGAAGATTGGATAGAGTTTTACAATACAAAACGCATAAAAAACAGGAAGAGAACTTAATCCCTTCCTGTTAAGCGGTTTTTTATTGAGTGTCCCAAATGGGGTTCACTTCACATCGGACGAAGGTTTTTTTATGGAATGCTCGTCAATTATCTCTCTTCGTTTTGCAACTTGTCGTAGTAGTTGTCGATGGCGATAATGAACGCAATCATCAAAGGCGCTCTCTCGTCCGTCGTTTCCAACCAGAAGGAGTCCTTGATGAGGTTGAAATTCTTTCTCACTTGCCCGATGGGATCCCCGTTTTCCACGATGGAGAAGTTTCTCGCGATGATATCGCCCATGATCGACCAGTTGGGGGCTTTGTCCGACATCGGCACCACCTCGAAGTTCTGCTTGAAGCCAAAGGCGTTCTTTTTCTTGAGCATCAGCAGTTTGTTGCCGTCCTTGTCGCAGATATACACCTTGGGCAGCAAGAAGAACAAGAACTTGTTGCGCACGATATACAGGTCGTTCTTGGCCATATCGCGCACGAACTTCTTTTTGGTAAAGGTGAAGACGCTGCCTTTTACGAAATACAAATCGTTGCCCGCTTCGTCCTTGACGGTCGTGCCGGCACCCCACGAAATGATTTTGTTTTTGATGATATATTTCATATAGACCTCCCGTTTTGCGCACACGCATAATACATATTTTATCATATTCCTCACGCTTTTACAACATATATTCGTCAATAAATATTCTTTATTATCGCGTCAAATTGCCCGATACGGTTATTGACAACGCCGCTATCGAAAGGATATAATAGACGTATAATCAGGATTATATCTTATTGGAGATAAGGATATGAGCAAAAAACACAAACATAAAAAGAAACCGCAATATAACGATCAAAGCGACTTCGGCAAGCCTACCGCTTCCGACGTTTCCCCGTCTATAGCGGATACCGAAGAAGAAGCGTTCGACGAAGAAAACGACGACGCTTCCTCTATGGAGCCGTCCGCCGAAGACGCCGTCGTGGAGATAGAGCCGGACGAGGTCGAGGAGAGCGCGGAGCCCGTGCAAGCGGAGGAAGAGGATCTCGAACCGTGGCTAAGGTCGGAGCCCGCCGAAACGGAAGAGCACGAGGAAGCCCCCGTCGAGGAGTCCATTGACCAACCCGTTGAAGAAGCGGTCGCAGAAGAGCCCGAAGAAGTCCCCGTCGAAGAGCCCATCGACCAACCCGTTGAAGAAGCGGTCGAAGAGGAAGTTCCCGCCGAAGAGGAAGTTTTGTTGACCGAAGACGTCTTTGCCGAGAACCAACCCGCCTATGACGAAGAGGCGGATGCTTTTGCGGAAGAAGTCCCCGCCTACGAACAAGAAGAGGCGCCCGAGGACGGCTACGTCGCGGACGAAGCGCCCGATTTTGCCCAAGAGGATCAACCCGCCGAGGAGAATATCGAGCCGTGGCTCGACGAAACGCCCGCCGAGGCGGTGGAAACGGCGGTAGCAGAGGAGCCTATCAACCAACCCGCCGACGAGAGCGAAGCAGTCGAAGCGGACGAAGCAGTCGAAGCCGTCGCACAACCCGAAGCCGAAGAGAGCGAAGCCGTCGAACCCGAGGGCGAGACCGTTCCCGACGGGGCCGAGGAAGAAAATCCCGCCGAAGCCGAAGAGGGTGCTACGCCCGAGCAAAGCGAGGAAGAAAAGGCCGAAGCCGAGCGCGTCGCGCAGGAAAAGGCCGCCAAAAAGGCCGAGCAAAAGGCCAAACGCAAAGCGTGGGTCAAGAAGCACGTCGGGCTTATCGTCGCGCTGTGCCTCGTCGTTCTGGTCGGCGCGGGGCTTGCCACCGGTCACTTCGTCACCACGATGAAGGTGGCGTTCATTCACAAGGTCGAGGATTTGCAAAAGGCGGTGGACGCGGGCAAGAAAACCGAGTATATTTTCAAGAGCGATATCATCTACGACGGCGATCTCGCTTTGTCCAACGTCAATTTGGATATGAACGACCACACCTTAGAGGTCAAAGGCAATCTCACGATGACGGGCGACGGTTTCGTCGGCTACAAGAAGACCGTTTGGCACAAACCCCAAGCGGGCGGTCACGTCATCGTCACGGGTAATTATGCCCAGACGGGCAATATCGCTTGGTACAGCACGCTCACGGCCAACGCCGTCACCATCACGGGCGACCTCACGGTCGGCAACGATTTCGCCGTGCCCGCGCTTACCGTCAGCGGTTCTCTGTCTGTCACGGGGCGGGTAGAGGCCGACGCCGTCACGGTGGGCGGTGATATGACCGTATCTGGTCAGGTATCCGCTGCCGTTACGCTTGCGGGCAACGCCGATATTTCGGGCTCCGTCCGCACGATTTCGGGCGGCAAAACCGTCTCCGTGCAAGGCGAAGCGCAGTCTATCGACGGCGTGGAGAAACTGTATCTCTATCCCGACAGCAACGTCGCGGCGTTCACCGCCGACGCCTACTATTTCGTGCAGTACCTCGAGGCGCCCACCGTGGTCGTCAAAAAGGTCAACGGCGTGCAGACGTTGCTCATTTCGCACGTACTCAACGCCGACGGCTACAAAATCACGGTCGATGGCGTAGAGGGCGAGTACGACGCGCCCAAAGCGGCGGGCGAGAATACGGCCTATACCATGCCGGACCTCGCGCCCGGCAACTACAAGGTCACCGTCACCCCCTATTCCTCCAAACCCGACCAATTCATCGGCGGTGCCAACGCGCAGATCAAGATGTCCTACTACGTCCAACTCGCCACGCCCCAAGTCGCCGTGGGTGAGGAGATGAAAGAGGACGGCGAGCACGTGGTCGTCACCATTCAAAAGGTGGATTACGCCAACGAATTCGTGCTCAACGTGCGCGGCAAAGAGATCAAGGTCAAGGCCGAGGACGGCGTCACCACCTACGATATCACGTCCTTGGTGGACGGCACGGGCAGTTACGACGTGTACGTCTATGCCAAACCGCCCAAGAAGGGCAATTACGAGACGAGCGAGACCACGTTGGTCACCTACGTCCGTCAGACCACCGCCGTCCTGACTTCGGTCACGGCCTACAAGGTCGATGCGGCCGTTGAAGCCGTCGTCGAGGGCACGGACGCCTACTACTATTTGGTGGAGTGGAAGAAAGACGCTTCCGTCGTCGGTACCGTCTACGTCAAAGCGGCCGCCGAGGGTGCTACGACCGCGCGCTTCGTTCCGGCCGATGGCGTCACCGTAGACGCCGTCACCGTTACGCCGTTGGGCAAGGGTTATCATCGCACGGGCAACGCGGCTTCCACGGTCGTCTTGGCCGAAAAACCCGCCCCCGCCGCTCCCGAAACGCCCGCCGAATAAGTTTTATTCGTCAAGGCGCGTTACGCCGACGCAACCAAAAACTCCCTCGATTTTTTTCGAGGGAGTCTTTTTATATCGCATATCTTGATGGATGGATTGCGAGCCGATTGCCTATGCGTTTTATCGGTTTTGTATCCTATTCATTTCGCGCACGGTCGCGGCGGCGTCACGGCAGTACACGCACCCTATTTCCTCGGCGAACGCGGGCGTTATCACCGCGCCGCCCACCAATATATCGAGCACAGGGTAGACCTTGCGTACTTCCCGCACGATTTCGGCCATATTTTCGGCCGTCGTCGTCATCAAAGCGGATAGTCCCAGTACGCAAGGCATTTCTTTTTCGAGGCTCTCGAGTATCTTCTCCGTGGGCACGTCTTTTCCGAGGTCCACTACTTTGTAGCCGTAGTTCGCCACCACGGATTTGACGATATTCTTGCCGATATCGTGCACGTCGCCTTTGACGGTGGCTATCACCAGCTTGCCTTTGCATTCGGCGCTTTCGCCCGTCTTGGCGTACAGCAGGTCGAATCCCGCTTTGGCGGCGTCCGCGGCGGTGATCAGTTGGGGCAGGAAAAACTTGCCTTGCTCGTATCGCACGCCCACCTCGTCCAATGCGGCGATGATGAGGGGCGTGGGGTTATTCCCTTTTTCGATTTCCTGCGCCGTCAAGGCCTTGACCGTCGCGCCGTCCCCTCGGCGCACCGCGTCTTCGATGGTGATGGTTTCCGTCGTTGTTTTCTCGTCCGCGGTCGTCGCCTGCGCCGCGTAGGCGATATAGTCGTCCGCGCGTATTTCCCCTTGCAAAAACGACAGGGCCTCTTTCGAGGGCTTCAGCCCCTTGTAGATGGGGTTGACGATGGCGGCGTCCAACCCCGCCTCTTTCGCCATCTGCAAAAAAGCGGCGTTCAGGTCTTCGCGCAGGGGCATACCGTAGGAGATATTGCTCACGCCGAGGACGGTGCGACAGCCCAAGCGCTTCACGCGTTGCAGGCATTCCACCGTCAGCCTTGCGTTGCCTATGCCCGCGCCCTCCGCCATGGTCAGACAGTCGATATACACGTCCTCTTTGGCTATGCCGCAGGCTTCGGCGCGCGACAGTATTTTTTCGGCTATGGAGAGGCGCCCTTCCACGGTGTCGGGTATTCCGTTTTTATCCAAGGTCAGCCCCACGACGGCCGCGCCGTACCGCTTCACCAAGGGCAGTATTTCGTCCATCACCTCGTCCTCGCCGTTCACCGAGTTGACGAGGGCGCGCCCCGCGTAGTAGCGCAAGCCCTTTTCTATGGTTTTGGCGGACGAACTGTCTATGACGAGGGGCGTATTCACCACGCATTGCAGGCGCTCCACCACCTCTTGTATGCTGTCGGCGTCCTTGGTGCCGCTGAGACCAATGTTGACGTCCAGCATTTCCGCGCCTTCTTCCTCTTGCTTGGGGCCCAACGCCACCACGTAGTCGAGGTTGCCTTCGCGTATGGCGGCTTGCAGGAGTTTTTTGCCCGTCGGGTTTATTCGTTCGCCGATGACCGTGCCCCCTTGGGGAATGACGGTTTTGCTTTGCGAACACAATATCCCCCTATACGTATAGGGGCTTTTTGCGACGTTTTGCGCGTTTGCCGCTTGGCATAGCGCGGCGATATATGCGGGCGTCGTACCACAGCATCCGCCCACGGCGGCGGCGCCCCGTTGCACGATCGGCCCCATGGCCTTGGCGAATGCTTCCGCCGTCATCGAGTATATGCTCTTGCCGCGATAAATCTGCGGCATACCCGCGTTGGGCTTGACAAAGGTGGGCAGCTGCGTGTTTTCGGTCAATCGCGCAAAGAGCATCGCGCACTCGATAGGCCCCACCGAGCAGTTGATACCCACCGCGTCCGCGCCGAGGGCCGTCGCCGTCACGGCAAAACTTTCCACCGAACAGCCAAAGGCCGTATGCCCGCCTTTTTCAAAGGACATCGAAGCCCACACGGGCCTATCCGTGTTGTCCTTGGCGGCCAGAATGGCGGCGCGCATTTCCGCGAGGTCGGTCATCGTCTCTATGACCACCATATCGTATTTTCCTTCGCCCGCTCGTACCACTTGCGCGAAACTGTCGTACGCCAGGTCGAAGGATATGCCCGCTTTGCCGAGTATCTTGCCCGTCGGGCCCACGTCCAACGCGATTTTGACGTTCTTGCCGCTTTCCTCTTTGGCGGCTTGCGCGATATCGAGGGCTTGTCGCAGCATTACGGCGTAGTCTTCGCGTTTTTGGGGATTGCACCCGAACGTGTTGGCGAAAATGACGTTCGCCCCCGCTTGGATATAGTCGAGGTGTATTTGCTTTACCAATGCGGGGTTGGACGCGTTGAAAGTTTCGGACGAAGCGAAAATCCCGCTTCTTTCGAGAAGCAGGCTACCCATTGCACCGTCCAATATCAGTCCGTCGAAGTTCATATTTCACCTATGGTTTGGGCACGACGCCCACGAGAAAAGTAATCGTTTTGCTCGGGTACATCATACCCCCGTCGTTCACTCGCACGTTCAACGCTTTGTCCGCGCCCGCTATGCGCAAAAGGTCCTTTTGCCCGCCCAGGTCGAAGTCGCCGTAGCCGGGGCTATACCGCGTCGTGCAGGTCTCGCCCCTTCTTTCCGCTTCGGCTTTCAGCCGTTGCCAAATGCTTTCGGCGAGATTCTCCACGGCGTATGAGGCCGCTATGTCGGCGATATACGCGGTCGCGAGGTCTTTTACTTGCAGGGTTTCCAATAGTCTATCCACGTTTGCGCCCAAGGTACACACGCCCACCACGACGGCAGTCGCGCCCTCGAGGTGCTTGCGGATATCGTTCCCCGCGGGGCAAAAGTCGCCCAACAAAAGGTCTTCGCCCACTTCGAAGTGCGCGGTCATCTCTTTGGGATCCGCTGCTTCGTTCACGAGGTCGACCGCTTTTTCTATGCGTGCGGTCAGCGTTTCGTCGGCGCCCTTGTAGAGCCGCCGTATTCGTTCGACCGATATGACGTTCATTTGCGTATGGCGTCGAAGATGGCCGCCGCCGTTTTCACGCTGTTCATCGTGTAGAGATGCACGCCTTTCGCGCCGTTTGCTTTCAGGTCTTCTATTTGTTCTATGGCGTAGGCTACGCCGTCCTCGAACATATCGTCTTGGTGCGCGTCCACGAGGCGCTGTAAGGCGGGGGGAATGGTCGCGCCCGACAGGCTTATCGACCGCCCCAACTGTTTGACGTTGGTGATGGGCATAATGCCCGCTTCCACCGATAAGGTCAGCCCGCGTTTTGCGGCCTTGTCCATAAAGTCGTAGTAGTAGCGGTTGTCAAAAAACATTTGCGTCACGAAGTGTTCTATGCCGCTGTCCATTTTCTTGGCCACCACGTCGAGGTCTTCCTCTATATTTTTGGATTCGGGGTGTCCTTCCACGTACATCGCACCCATCAAATAAAATTGCGGATAGGTTTTCTTGATATACGCCGCCAATTCGTTGGCGTGACGGAAGTCGTAGAAGCGGCTGTCGTCGCGTATATCGCCGCGCAGTACCAATATGCTCTCTATGCCCTTATGCGTGAGAGAACATAGCATTTCGTCCAGCCGTTCCTTGGTCATGTTCACGGCGGTCATATGCGCCACGGTTTGTATATCGAAGGCGTCCATCGCCACCGAGGCCGCGTCCGTCGTGGTGGTCGCGCCCTTGCCGTTTGCGCCGTAGGTCACCGACACGTAGTCGGGCTTCACCTCTTCTTTGAGGTGGCGCAAAGTGCGGATAATGTTTTCCAACTCTCCGCTTCTCTTGGGCGGGAAGACTTCCGCGCTCATCAAAAATTCTTGTTTACCAACGATATCTCTTATGTGCATAATGGCTTATCCGTCGCGTTTTGCCGCATACGTTACGGGGTTTACGATACCAACATCTTGCAGAGCAAGCGCACGGTATTCATCGCGCTCTTCTTGGCGAACGCCTCGAAGTCGTCCGGCGCTCCGCCGTCCGCTTCGTCCGACATGGCGCGCAACACTATGTAAGGCACTTTGTTGATATAGCAGGTATGGCCTATTGCGCCCCCCTCCATTTCGCAAGAGATCGCGCCGAAGCGTTCCACGAGTATCTCTTTTTGTTCGTGAGAGGAGATGAATTGGTCACCCGTTGCGATGACGCCCGTTTGGTAGGGTATGCCAATGGCTTTTGCGGCCGCTTGCGCTTTGCGTACCAACTTCTCGTCGCAGGGGAAATAAGTCACGTTGATCTTGCACACCTCGCCGATGGGCGCGCCCAAGGCGGAGACATCCATATCGTGCTGTACGGTTTTGGTGGCGATGGCGAGGTCGCCGATATGCAGTTGCTCTGACAAGGTACCCGCCACGCCCACGTTGACGATATAGTCCACTTGGTAGACGAGTATCATGGTCTGTGCGGCCACCGTCGCGAACACTTTGCCCGCGCCGCAGGTCGCCACCACGGCTTCCTCTCCCCACAGTATACCTCTGACGAATTCGGTATTCGCTATCGTTCTCGTCTCGCATACCGTCATTTGGTTGCGTATTTCTTCCGTTTCTATGGACATCGCGCCGATAATTCCTATCATTTCGTTTCTCCTTTTATCGGTAGTATTTCTATTATATACTTTTTTGCCGTCTAATGCAATACGTTTTCCGCATTAACGCACGCCTTTGGCGTGCATATCACACCGTGGGCGTAAGGGCAATAGACCGAGGGATCCCCCCATAAGAGATGGATCTTGTCTACAATTCCGCCGACAGGCGTCTATCTTTACCGCAACTTGCGCATTGCGCAAACTTCACTCAAGGCTTTGCCTTGAACTTCACTTGCTATGCAAACTTCACTTCGCCAAAGGCGAAACTTTACTAATATCCGTACTTTCCCAGGTCCACCGTGCCGTCCACGACTTCCACGCCTTCTCGGCGCAGCAGTTCCGCCTGCACGTCCTCCCCGCCGAAGGCGAAAGCCTTGGACGTTCTTCCCTCGCGGTTGACCACTCTATGGCAGGGTATCACGCCGGGTTGGGGGTTGACGTGCAAGGCGTAGCCCACCACGCGGCTCCATCGGGGGTTGCCCGCCCGTGCGGCCACCGCGCCGTAGGTGGACACTTTGCCTTTGGGTATTTCTTTGACGACCTGATATATTCGCTCGAATACGTTTCCGCTCATACTATTCCTCCGTCGTAGTATGCTCGTCTTTTCGTTCGTCATTCTCGTTTCGGCTTGCGGTGTTTTTCCCTTCGGTATTATTCTCGTGTGCTTCTCCGTATTCGCCGAAAATGTCCGTGGTAGGGGGTAGCGTACCCCCGTTTTCGCGTCCATCGGCGGGTTTTTCGGTCGGTGCTTTACGCTCGCCGACGTACTTCGCCGTCACCTTTTTCATGCGCCTGTCTATCCAACGGAACACCCATTGCATCAAGTAGTCGTATCCCAAAAACAGCACGGTCGCCACGATGGCCACCACCCAGTAGGCGGGCGCCCAATTCAGTTTTGCCAGCGCGTTTTCTATGCTGTCGCCCAATCCGTACAAGGCGTAGGTGCCGTATAGCCCCGCGTTGAATAGCGCGGCTTTCAATGGAATGGAAATGTAGAATTTGCGTTTCAAATAGCGCGTGCACACGCCCATCACCACGGGTTGCCAACCGAAGATAAAGGCGTAGGGCAGGGCGGCCACGGGCCCCACGATGGCGATGGTCAGTCCCGACGTGGCGACGTAGGATAGCGCCGCGCCGCGCGGATTGCCTACGGTCAAGGGCAGTAGCAACGCCACCGCCGACAGCGCCAAAAAACTCAGTTTCGCCACGGGCGAATAATAATACAGCACCGTACATATCAAGGACAGTGCTGTAGCGATGCCCGAAAGGGCTATTTCAAAAGACAGATTTTTACGCCTGTTCATCATCCGCGGCAACAGCAGTCGCACAGACAGTTCATACAGATCATGGCCTCGCACCAGCGGCAGCACATATCCTCGCTTTGCCTTGCGTCTTGCTCGCCGTACGAGCGGTTATATCCGCTGTTCTGCGCGGATTGTTGCGTTTTTTCGTTATACCCTTTGTTGCCGCCCGTGCCGGTAGCCGCTTGCTCTATGGTGCTATTCAACTTTTTCAGCACGTTTTGGTAGTGCGCGTTGTTCGGCTCCATATTCACGGCCATTTCCATTTGGTTTTTGGCCTCGCTCATCCACCCTTTGTTGTAATAGATGACGGCTTGGAAGTAGTGCCATTCCGCGTCGCGTACGTTCACGTCGTCGAGGGCCTCTTGCGCCGCGCGGAAGTCCTTGGCGCGGATATTCTTTTCCACCGTGGCGAAGACGGGGGAGTGCTTGCTCCCGCCCTCGGCGCTTGCCGTGTCTGCGTTGCCGTCCTTTCCCTCGAAGGTTTTTTCGGCTTCCTTTTGCTTTTGCCGTTCGCACACTTCCCGATAGGCGTCTTCCAATTCGGTCAACTTCTTGGCGGCTTCCTTGCCCAATGCGCCCTCTTGGTACATATCGTTGCGATACTTGCTTCTCAGGTCGTAGTACGCCTCGTCGATGGCGGTTTGCGAACTATTCTCCGATACGCCTAAAATCTCGTATGGGTTTTTAGACATTTTGCATTCTCCTTTGTCACCTCGCCGTAGCGTGCCGTAAGTCCCATCCAAAGGGTATTGGTGACGATACCTTCGGTACAAAAAATGGGTATATGTTGGTAGTTATTCTTTACCATTGCGACGATTTGCGCGGCTTCTTGCCGCAGTTCGTCGCCGTGTGTTTTCACCAGTTCCGCTTTGCTTTCCGCGCGGTACTTCACGAGTAGCGGATTGTATCTTCCTTTCTTTTTGTCTTTGTCGTAGTCGTCTATGGCGTCCAATAGGTACACGTATTGCCCCAACAGGTAGCCTATCATGCCCAATTCGCCGACGTACTTGTCGCCCGCCAACTCCCGCAGTATAGCTTTCACGGCCTCCGCGAAGCCGTCCGCCGCCACGTGCCAGTTGTCGGGGACGTTTTTCTCGATTCTTTCCTGCTCGTCAAAGGCTCGGTCGAGTATTTCGGCCACCTTGGGCAATTCCTTTCTCGCTTTCTTCACCTTGCCTTTGATGAGTCCCTTCACAACGCGTTTGCCCGCGCTTTTGTCGTCGGCCACGTCGTCGCGGCACTTGAAGTCCACCAAGAGGGCGTTGAGGTATGCCGTTTTCCGCAGCAGTTCGGTTTCCTTTACTACCACCTTTTTCTTAAAAGGATTCAGTATGCACGCCTTCTTCTCAAACGGCAGGTCGCGCATGCTCACCCCGTGCAGTAGAATGGTCACGAAGGTCACGTCGTAATTCACCGCCAGGCGCATACATTGCCCTTGGCATCGCCCGATCTGGTGGCACAGTCCGCAGTAAAAGGCGCGGTACAGCGCGTAGTCTTTCATATATAGGTTGGGCTTATCGGGCAGGATATAACCGAACATATCTATTTGGGTTGCACGAAGCCCACTTTGCGGTACACCTTAGACAAAGTCTTGTTGGCCAAATACGAGGCTTTTTGCGCCCCTTCCTTCATGATGCGTTCCAATTCGCCCTTGTTGCCCACGAGCGCCTTGTATTTCTCTTGTATGGGCGCGAGGTGATCCACCACGGCCTGTCCCACTTCCTCTTTGAAAGCGGCGTAGTTTGCGCCCACGAAGTGCTTTTCGGCCTCTTTTATGCTCATGCCGCTCATCACCGAGTAGATGGTCAAGAGGTTCGTGATGCCGGGCTTATCGGCGCACGCGGTGATTTCACAGCCGCAGTCCGTGACCGCACGCTTGAATTTGCGCATAATGGTATCCTTGTCGTCCAAGAGGAACACCACGCCCCCCGCGTTGTCGTCCGTTTTGCCCATTTTGGCCGTAGGATCCAAGAGGTTTTGTATCTTCGCGCCGTGCGTATTGAAGATCCCCTCGGGCACCACGAAGGTGGGCGAGTAGCGATTATTGAATCGTTCCGCTATGGTACGCGCCAATTCGAGGTGCTGTTTTTGGTCTTTCCCGATAGGCACGTAGTCGGCCTGATAGAGGAGAATGTCCGCCGCCATCAAGGTAGGGTAGGCGAACAGACCCACGTTGACGTTTTCGGGATTTTTGGCGCTCTTGTCTTTGAATTGCGTCATGCGCCGTGCCTCGCCGAATTGCGTGTAGCAGTTCAGCACCCAGGCCAGTTCGGCGTGTTGGGGCACTTGCGATTGCACGAAGAGAATGCTCTTTTCGGGGTCCAACCCGATGGCCATAAAGAGGGCCATAAAGTCGTAGGTGCGGCGCCTCAGGTCTTGCGGCACACAGTCCACCGTGATGGAGTGCATATCCGCCACCGTATAGATGCAATCGTTTTCCTCTTGCAATCTCACCATGTTCTTCAATGCGCCGATATAGTTGCCAAGTTGCAGGTCGCCCGTAGGTTTCAAAGCGCTGTACACGATTTTGTTTTCGCTCATAGTCATTCTCCGTATAGTGTTTTTATCCGTTCGCGGATAGTTTCCGCGAAATCTTCGTTTTTAAGTTCTTCGGGTATCTCCCACCCCGTTTCTTCTTCGAGTAGGCGCATGTTCGTTTCCGCGTCCTTCGCCATTCGTTCGCACACGACCGAGACCAAGGTTTTGTGGGCGGCATAGGGATGGTAGGGCGCTATCACCAGGACGGGGTTGCGGCTTTCGGCCTCTTCGCGGTAGATTTGCGCTATGCGATAGGCCTTTGCCGTCACGGGGTGCGTCAGGTACCCCGTTTTGTCCAGCAATTCGAGCATAGCGTCCGTCGCTTCGCCCTCGTCAGCCCTTGCGGCGAGTATATCGCGGAATACTTTTTTTCGCCCGGTTTTTTGCACGTATTCGCCCAAACGGTCGAGATAGGGGGGTAACGTGCCACCCTCTATCGCGTTTTCGAGTGCGCCGTCGTCTTCGCCCACCACGGTGTATAGGGGCGCGCCCGACAGTTGCGCCACCGCCGCTCCCACAAAGGCGGGGTGACGGGTAGAGCATACCACGTTCATCGTCGCGCCTTCTTTCCATTCTCCGTCTTCTACGAGGTCGCAGTAGGCCGACAGTAGGTCCGCTAAGTACAGCCAACAGTCGGGGACGGTTTCACCCGTCATGGCTTGGTAGACGTCGGCGGTCGCCCGCGCGGCGGGCGTCAAGCCCATATCCTTCGTATGCCACAACTCCAGCGCCCATATCCCGTCGCCGAGGCGGCATACCGCCGTCTCGCCTTGGGCTGGTGCCACCCTCGCCGCTTCCTCCCACTTCGCGGGGTCCACGCCGCACGCGGTCAGCACGGCCAAGGTGCGCTCGGCGCAGCCTAAGGGGCGCAACGCGTCTACGTCCAAGGTCATATCACGCGTGTTGCAGGGTGTACGCCTTCATATAGTCGGGCAATTCTTCCGCACTTATGGTCAACACAAGTTCCACGTTGTGCGCGGTGCTGATTTTGTCCAATTCGTCGAAGAATCCCTCGAGTTCGGGGTAGGTCTTCCTTGTCATTCTGTTTACGCCGTCGATATAGATACGCATGATATCCGCGTTGGACGCGATGACGCCGCGGATAAATCCGCTCAATTCCACGTCTTGGTGGACGTCGTACTCGTACACGTTGATGAGACGGATATCGTAGTTGATTTTATACGTATATTTGTCGGTATCGGTCAAAAAGACCAACGCGCCTTCGCATTGCTTGGCGAAATCGTTGGCTTCATCGATGATTTGGGCGGTTTTGCCCGTGCCTTTGCTCCCGTAGATCAAGCGTAACATAATTCTCTCCTATGCGGTTTATTTGTCTTCCCCCGTCAGTTTGCTGTTTTGGTCGGCCAGGCGCAGGGCTTCGATGATCTGCGTCATATCGCCGTCCAAAAAACCTTCGAGGTTATAGATGGTCATATTGATTCTGTGGTCGGTCACACGCCCTTGCGGGAAGTTGTAGGTGCGTATGCGCTCGCTTCTGTCGCCCGAGCCGACCTGCGACTTGCGGCTCAATGCATACTCGGCGTCCGCTTGGCTTTGGTAGTAGTCGTACAGACGGCTTTTCAGCACTTTCAGCGCCTTTTCCTTGTTTTTCAGTTGCGATTTCTCGTCTTGGCAGGTCACCACGATACCCGTGGGGATATGCGTCATTCTCACGGCGCTGTCCGTACGGTTGACGTATTGTCCGCCCGCACCGCCCGCACGGTAGGTGTCCACCTTGATATCGTTCATATTCAATTCCACGTCCACGTCCTCGGCTTCGGGCAGCACGGCCACCGTGGCCGCCGAGGTGTGAATGCGCCCCTGTGATTCGGTCTCGGGCACGCGTTGCACGCGGTGTGCGCCCGATTCGTACTTCAATTTACTGTACGCGCCCTTGCCGCTTATCATAAAGACGCACTCTTTCACGCCGCCCAGATCGGTGTAGTTCATGTCTATCTCTTCCACCTTCCAGCGTTGGCGCTCGGCGAAACGCATATACATACGCAGTAGGTCCGCGCCGAACAGGCTGGCTTCTTCACCGCCCGTGCCCGCGCGGATCTCCATGATGACGTTTTTGTCGTCGTTGGGGTCTTTCGGCAAGAGGAGCACTTTCAGTTCTTCCGTCAACTTTTCCATCTCCGCTTGGCGTTCGCCCATCTCCTCTTTGGCGAGGGCCACCAATTCCTGGTCTTCGCCCGCGGCGATGATCTCCTTGCATTCTTCGTGCGCTTTTTCGGCTGCGAGGTACAGTAGGTATTTCTCCACGATTTCGGATAGGGCGGAGTGCTCCTTCACGTACTTTTGCCACAGCGCGCGGTCGGCAATGACCTTCGGATCGGCCATCAAATTGGTCAATTCGTCGTAGCGCTCTTTCAATGCCTTCAATTTTTCAAACATATCTTTCTCCTATTTTGCCACGGCTATGCGGTCCAGTCCGTTGTAGTCTTGCCATATCTCCACTTCGTGGAATCGTTTTTGCAGCAGGGCTTTCACGGCCTCGCCTTGCGTCGCGCCTATTTCCAGCACCATCACGCCCCCTTCCTCGAGGGGTGCGCCCTCTACGATGCGGCGGTACAGGTCCAGTCCGTCCTCGCCGCCGTCCAAGGCAAGTGACGGCTCTTTCTTCACGCATTGCGGCAGGTCTTTCATCTCGGCCTTGCTGATATAGGGCGGGTTTGCGACGATGAGGTCGAATTTTCCCTCTACGTTTTGGTAGACGTCCGACAGCACGAAATTCACGTCCACGCCTATATCCTTTGCGTTTTGCTTGGCCACTTCCAAAGCGTCCGCGCTCACGTCCGCGGCGGTCACTTTCGCGCCCGTCTTGGCGGCGATGACGATGGCGATAGCGCCCGAGCCCGTGCACATATCCAGCACTTTGCCGTCTTTCCTTGCGTACGTCAGGGCTTTTTCGGTCACCTGCTCGGTTTCGGGGCGGGGTATCAGCACGCGCTCGTCCACCTTGAAGGTATAGCCGTAGAAGTCCGCCGTCCCCACCACGTATTGCAGGGGTTCGCCCGCCGCCACGCGCTTGGCGTAGGCCACGGCTTTTTTGTACGCGGTTTCGCTTATGGTGGACACGGTGGGCAACAGGCTTCTCTTTACGCCCGTCACTTCCACGAATATCCAATCCGCCAGCACTTCCTTGTCCGCGCTCTTTTCCAATATGCCCTCCACCTCGTGGCGACACCGCTCGTAGGACTTCTTCACCTCGAACGAGGTCGTCGCCATATCGGGCTTCTCGTCCAACTCCTGCACGGTAGTGAAGGCCTTGATGGCCACTTCCAGCATACTGTCGTCGGGTTCGCGCGTGGTCAATAGTTGCATAGCCATACCCGGCGCTTTCAATATTTTCACGAATAGGTTGTCGAATTTCGCCAGGAATTTCAGCAATTCGTAGGCAAATCCCGCCACGAAGGGCAAGAGGGCAAGTCGTATGGCGAGGTAGATCAACCGCACCAGCACGCGGCTACTCGTCACCGACTCCGCCGACCAACCGCAGAGGCCCAGCACGCTCTCCACCAAGGAGAACAAAAGGATGGACACGATCATCACGATCACCATGAAGTTGGTGCCGCAGCGGTCGTGGTGCTTGCTCATCGTGCGCGCGTTTTCCACCGTGAGGGGCAACCCGTGCTCGAAGCAGGCGATGGTCTTGTGCTCGGCGCCGTGGTACATATACAGTCGGCGTATATCTTTCATTATCGAGGTCGCCCAAATGTACGCCACGAAAAGAAGAATACGCACGAAGCCCTCGATGAGGTTGGTGATCAGCATTCCCACGCTCGGGTTGTCAAAGATGGCGTTAAAGGCGTTTCTGTCGCCCATCACGCTCTTGCCGACGGCGCCCGTAATCGCGCCCGCTATGATGTTGGGCAGCAGCATAAACAAGGCCACGGCCAACCCCACGCCCAACACGACGCCCACCACCATGGCGATGGTCATCACGTCCACGTGCAGGTTTTTGCTCAGCCATTTCTCAAAGCGCGAGGGGCCTTCTTCCTCGAATCCCTCGCCGTACACTTCGGCCGAACGCATAATGATTTTCACGCCTATGCCCATCATTCCGAAGAAATTCAGGAAACCGCGCAAAACGGGCACTTTCTTCCACCAAGCCTTATCGTCGTGCAAGCGCTCGCTTTCCACCACGATATCGCCCGACGGATTTCGGACGGCGGTGGCGTACGCGGTCACGCCGCGCATCATCACGCCTTCCAGCACGGCCTGGCCGCCTATTTTACTTACGCATTTTCTTTTTTTTGCCATAACTACAAATTTTTTTCGCGTACACAGTTATTTTCTTCCGCGGCCGTGTACTCGCGCGCGTATAAAAAAAGTGCGAAGAAACGTCTTCGCACCTTGCTTGTCTTAGTCGCGATTGTAACGCTTGTTGAACTTGCCGATGCGACCGCCGGTTTCCACCATCTTTTGCTTACCGGTGTAGTAGGGGTGGCATTTGCTGCAGATATCTACTTTCAATTCGGTGACGTCTTTGGTCGTGCCGGTGAGGAAGGTCTCGCCGCAGGCGCAGGTCACGGTTACGGTATGGTAGTTGGGATGTGTGCTGTTTTTCATCTATATTCACCTCTTTTCGATAATTTCACTTTGCTATTATACCCGTCTTTTTCCCGTTCGTCAACTGTTTTTCACCAATATTATTGATTTCTCAATAAACCAGGCGTTCCCTCGCCGACAGGCGTCTATTCCCACCATAACTCGCGCCCTGCGCGAACTTCACTCAAGGCTATGCTTTGAACTTCACTTGCGTAGCAAACTTCACTTCGCCATAGGCGAAACTTCACTACACAAAAACGCGCCCCCGTAAACGTCATTCCGAGCCACTCGGTCTGTTGCCTTTTATGTGCAAGGAATCCCCCAAAAGAGGCACCATGAATGTCATTCCGAGTTTATCGAGGAATCCCCTAAGCAGAGGCACATATCCTTTTTCCCCTTCGACCTTCATCTATCTTTACCATAACTCGCGCCCTGCGCGAACTTCACTCAAGACTATGCCTTGAACTTCACTTGCGTAGCAAACTTCACTTCGCCATAGGCGAAACTTCACTACACAAAAACGCGCCTCTGTGTCGGGGCGCGCGTTTTTGTGTCATGCACTATTCTTCGGGTTGCGTTTGGGGCGTTTGTGCATCTTCCTGCCCCGTCGGCTGTTCGGTCGGTTGTTCTTCCTGTTGCTCCTCGGTCGTTTCTTCGGGCATCACGGTGATAGGTCTATCTCCC
The DNA here is from genome assembly GCA_017394805.1 of Clostridia bacterium. Classification (NCBI taxonomy): domain Bacteria; kingdom Bacillati; phylum Bacillota; class Clostridia; species Clostridia bacterium. The sequence continues at coordinate 17,012 of JAFPXC010000008.1, forward strand.
GTATGCAAAGCGGCCATCACGCGCACCAAGCAGTCGTTCAGGGGCTCCACCACGGGGCGCTTTTCCACCGTACCTTCGAGGTGTTCGCCGCCAATACCCGAGTCGTCGGTCAGCCACACGTACACGCCGCCCGTCACAAGGCTCTGCGAGCGGAAGAAGTATTCGGTTTTCTTGTCGATACCCGAGGAGGCCACCGACACGATGCGGATGCCTTGCTCGGCGGCTTTCGTCGCGGCCTTGCTCCAGTTCTCCACGTCATTGTCGTGGGCGGGTGCGTCGGCCACGTGTACGATTATCTTGGTTGCCTGCGCCATCCATTGCTTGCTCACGGCTTCGGTGAGGGCCACGTCCACCGCCTCGGGGAAGTCGCCGCCGCCCGACGCGTCTTGCTGTTTCAGGTAGGCTTGTTGCGTCGTCACGTCGGTAGAGAAATCGCTATAATCGGTCACGTACTCGTCGCCCTCGTCGCGGTACACCATAATGGCGAGCGTCACTTCCGCGTTGGTCTGTTCCCTGATGCGCCCGATTACGTCGTCAATCTCTTCCTTGAGATAATCAATCTCATCTCCCATCGAGCCCGTCGTGTCTATGACGAACATCACCTGTATGCGGTCGAACTTTCTGTCTACGGTTATGCCGACGTCCTCTTTCGTAAAGGTCACCTCATCGTCGTTCACCAATTTGGTTATCAAATCCGCGTGTCCGTCGAGGTTGGGCGTCTGTACTTCCAAATCACTCATTCCCGAGGGGGCGAAGAGATACGCTACGCCCGCGTTGTCCGTCACGGCTCGACCGATATAATTGTTGTCGGTCCTGTCAAACAAATACACTATCGCGCCCGCTACGCCTTCCACGGTCACTTTGATTTGTCGGTAGGCTTTGAATGCGAAGGTGTCGAAGTACCGCGCGAATTCGCCGTCCCCCTCTTGCGTGCTCGTAATCAATCCTTGCCAGTAGGCCGCGTACTCGTGGTCGTCGTAGGCGCAGGCCGTCAAAAGCCCCGCACGTGGGGTGGTATTTTCGACCGCGGGCTCTTCGCCGCCGCCTTCGGGAACGTAGCCGCCTTCCGCGTCTACCATCGCTTTACCCGTCGCCGAATCGTAGACGATATGCCCGTCGTAGGCGATCGCGCCGCTTTCGCGTATGCCCGCGTCGCCGTGCGCGCTCTCGCCGCCGTACCCGCCGCCCGAGGGACTTGACGTGCCGCCGCCGTACCCTGCGGGTGCTTTTGCATAATCTTCGCTCGCGTTCTTTACTGCCGTCACGTCGTTGCACGCCGCCAAGGACGCCACGATCGCCACGATCAACAGAGTTACCAATAGGATTTTCTTCATAGTTTTCACCTCTTTTCGGTTTGGTGAGCAATGCTCATCTGCCTATATAACGAAACGGGTGCGCCTTTTACTCACCCGTTTTCGATTTTTTTCAAATATTTTCTTTTTTATACTTCGCCGCCACGTAATAGATGGGGCCAAGGGGCGCGAACCTATCCTCGTATTCGCTCGTCAGGTTGGGTATCGAGTCGTCCTTGTGCAGGTCGCAACTCATCTTCTCGAAATAGAGCCCGTTTTGGCTCATACTCACCACGCTGTATTCGAAGAAGGCGCGGTTGTCCGTCTTTTGCCGTATCACGCCGTCTTCCGTCAGCCATTCTTTATATAAGGATAAGAATCGCTTGTTGGTCAGCCGTCTGTTCTCGTATTGATTCTTGGGGTAGGGCGAGGAGAAATTGAGGTAGATGGTCTCGAAAGCGTGCTTGGGCAGGTGTCTCGGCAGATATTCCACGCCGCAGTTGGCGAAGCGCACGTTTTGTAGGCCCGCCTTTTGCGCTTTTTCGCAGGCGGCCACTATGACGTTGGTCACGTTCTCCACCGCCAAAAAGTTGACGTCGGGATAGGCCTCGGCCATACGGCACACCCATTGTCCCTTGCCGCACCCCAGTTCCAAATGCACGGGGTTGTCGTTGCCGAAGATTTGGCGCAAATTTAGCAGGGACGTAGGGGTACTATTGCGTGCGTCGAGGTCTTCCGAGTACCCGATGACGACGTAGTCTCCGACGGCGTCCATACGCTCGTCGAGGTATTTTTTCAGGCGCATTCTCATCTTAGTCCACGCGCACTACCGTCAAGGGTCCGAACAGTTGCGCCGACGTGGATTCGGCGAAGGTTTGGTTTACGGTCTCGAAGTCCACGTATTTGGCGGGTAGGCCGATGGTCGTTATGGCGTTGGTCGCCAAGAAGTTGATGGCGGCGGGGATATTCTTCCCTCCGTTCGTCACCGAACTCACCACCAAACGCTTTGCCACGAGGTTATGTAGGTCTACCGGCAGGTCGCCCAAGTATTCGTCGGGCCCCACCACGCACACGCGGCCTTGTTTCTTGGTCAGGTTCAAGCCGTTTTGCACCTTGCTCGAATAACTTTGCACGATGGCGCACTCGCACATCGCGCCGTTGGTGATATTGCGCACGCGTTGTTCGGCGTTCGACGTCGTGGTGTCGATGATATAGGTCACGCCCAACTCGGTGGCGATATCCAGTCCGTCCGCGTCGCTGGACACCACGATGGGTATGGCGTGGTAGTAGTCGATGATTTGCGCGGCGATCAGGCAGAAGTCATCCGCGCCCATAATGGCCACGAATTCGCCTTCTTCCACCTTCAATTTGTCGATGGCGCGTAGCGCCAGCGCTATCAACTCCACGAATACGGCCTCGCTGTTTTTGATGCCTTCGGGCAGCGAAATCACGCAGTCTTTGGGCACGATGGCGTAATCGCCGAGATACCCCGGCATATCGTAGCCGCGTATTCTCCCGTCGCGGTAGGGGGACAGCAGCACGCGCTCGCCCTTCATATACGACGTATCGCCCGCGGTTTCGCTCACCAAACCCACGGCCATTCTACCGGGCACGACGGGCAGTTTCGACTTATCCCGCCCCGCGAACAGCGCGAAGTCGGTGTGCGTCAGCACCACGTCGGTCAGTTTTACTTTCACTTCGTTAAGGTTGGGTTGTCCGTCCGACATACCGTCGGATATGACTTTGCTTTCGGTAATCGTCCAAGTTTTCATAACTACCTCTTTTTGCCAATCGGCTGAATATCATTATATCACACGTCGTCCCCCCATTGCAACACTTTTGCGGTTTTCTCTTGCCAACCATAGATAATATGTGCGCCCGCGCCGCGCACGTCGCACACGCGCGTACTCACGCATACGCGACGTTTTTTTCTTGCAAAAAGTCGCATTTTTTTATGCAGATAGGTTGCCAAAAGCCCTTTGGCGTGCTAAACTAATACTATCTTAGACAAGGAGGCGCGGCGGAATAATGGACGCAGACCCGTACAGTTGCATAGCCCAAAAGATTGCCGCGCGGTCGAGATAGTTCTCCTCTTCGCGGTTTGCGCGAGAGTTTTATGTTCACAGTATCCTTCCAAGATAACAATCGTATCCGCGAGCTACCGACCGAGTTGGTGGCCACTTTGGCCGACTTCAAAGGTCATTGGGTGCACATGATCAACCCCGACGACAAAGAGGTCGAGTTCGTCGAGTACAAGACGGGCGTTCCCGCCGACGTACTCAAAGCCGCCTTGGACGAGGACGAGAAGCCCCGTATCGAAAAAGAGGACGACTATCTCATGGTGTTGGTCGACATCCCCGTCATGGAAGACGACGAGGAGACGGGCAATATCACCTACACCACTTTGCCTATGTCCATCATCTTGGCGGGCAAGGCCATCATCACCGTCTGTTTGAAGGACAGCGCGGTCACCCGCGACTTCCTCTTGGGGCGCGTCAAGGACGTCACCATCGACAAGCCCACGCGTTTCACTTTCCGTTTGCTGTTCTCGGTCGCCACCAAATACCTCGCGTATTTGCGCCAGATCGACAAGTCCAGCCAAAAGATACAGGACGAGTTGCACGAGAAGATGCGCAACGAGGAGATGCTGGAGTTGTTGGATATCCAGAATTCGTTGGTCTATTTCTCCAACTCACTTCGCTCCAATATCAACATTATCGACAAACTTATCAAGAGCAATTCCTACCTTCCCAAGTACGAGGAAGATCAGGACCTCATCGAGGACGTCAGCATCGAGTCCTTGCAGGCCTTGGACACCTGTAACACCTTCCGCGACATTTTGGCGGCCACGATGGAGGCGTACAGTTCGGTCATCAACAACAATATGAACAACGTCATGAAGGTCCTTACCTTCGTCACGGTGGTCATCTCCGTCCCCACCCTCATTTTCAGTATGTTCGGCATGAACTTGGACGGCATTCCCGGCAACGCGGGCTGGGTAAGCCACCATCCGTGGGTGTTCGGCGTGGTTTCGGGCGCCAGCATTTTGATGTCCCTCCTCGCGGGCATCTTCGTGTGGCGTCGCAAGATGTAATAGTCCCCTCGGGCGTCCTTTACGGTTTTCGATTTTTTTCTCATCGCCGTTGCCGTTCGTTTCGTTTCCCGCTATATTAATCGTGCGGGTTTCGTCGTCGCGCTTCGCTTTCGCCTTGCAAGGACTTGGCGTTCGCTTTCGGTATTTGCAAAAAAAGTGCAAAAAATATTTGAAAAAGTGACAAAAACCGTTTGACATCTCTTTTGCCTTGTGCTAAGATTAATAGGCTGTGCAAAAGAGCGGTTCCACCATGGGGGTATAGCTCAGTTGGTAGAGCACATGCTTTGCAAGCATGGGGTCAGCGGTTCGAATCCGCTTATCTCCACCAAACCTTATGGGATGCTAGCTCAGTCGGTTAGAGCACACGCCTGATAAGCGTGAGGTCGGTAGTTCGAGTCTACTGCATCCCACCAAAGCAACTGTTGTTGCGGCTTGTACATTGACAACTGCATAGGAAACTAGCAATGTATTGAGAAAACAATACGTTAGTTTCGACAATTAGTTAAATCAAATATCTAAGAAAGAGCGAAGACGCGAAAGGCGCGTAGTCGTTCTGAAAGAATGGTAATACAAACAATTCACATATAGATATTTTGCTGAGGAAAACACAAAATATGTTTAACAAGAAGTAAAGACGTATAATACGATCAAGCTACTAAGAGCGTAGGGTGGATGCCTTGGCACTAGGCGCCGATGAAGGACGTGACTAACTGCGATAAGCTGCGGTGAGCTGTAAATGAGCTTCGACCCGCAGATTTCCGAATGAGGGAACTCAATGCAATAATCTTGCATTATCCATACATGAACACATAGTGTATGGAGGGGAACCGGGGGAACTGAACCATCTAATTACCCCGAGGAAGAGAAAGTAAAACAACGATTTCCTAAGTAGTGGCGAGCGAACGGGAAAGAGCCCAAACCGCCGATGCAGCGATGCACCGACGGGGTAAGGACCCCATTTAGAATCACGTTGGTAGTTGAATCATCTGGAAAGTTGATCCAAAGAAGGTGACAGACCTGTAGACGAAACCGACCGAAGTTCGAGGGTGTTCCGGAGTAGCACAGGACACGAGAAATCCGGTGTGAAGGCGGGAGGACCATCTCCCAAGGCTAAATACGACCTAGTGACCGATAGCGAATAGTACCGTGAGGGAACGGTGAAAAGAACCCCGGGAGGGGAGTGAAAGAGAACCTGAAACCTTATGCTTACAAGCAGACAGAGCACCATGGAGCGATCCGGTGTGATGTCGTACCTTTTGTAGAATGGGCCGGCGAGTTACGATGTGTAGCGAGGTTAAGTGTTTAAGACACGGAGCCGAAGCGAAAGCGAGTTTGAAATGAGCGTAACAGTTGCATGTCGTAGACCCGAAACCGGGTGACCTATTCATGGACAGGTTGAAGTGATGGTAACACATCATGGAGGACCGAACACACGCCTGTTGAAATAGTCGGTGATGAGCTGTGAATAGCGGAGAAATTCCAAACGAACCCGGATATAGCTGGTTCTCCTCGAAATAGCTTTAGGGCTAGCCTCTATACAAGAATACCGAAGGTAGAGCACTGAATAGGCTAGGGGGTTTCGCGACTTACCGAACCTTATCAAACTCCGAATGTCGGATATTTATGATAGGGAGTCAGACAGCGTGAGATAAGTTTCGTTGTCGAAAGGGAAACAGCCCAGATCCACAACTAAGGTCCCGAAGTTACAGTTAAGTGGTAAAGGATGTGTTGTCACTAAAACAACCAGGACGTTGGCTTAGAAGCAGCCACTCATTAAAAGAGTTCGTAATAGCTCACTGGTCGAGTGAGGATGCGCCGAAGATTACCGGGGCTAAAACTGTACACCGAAGTTTGGGGATACACGAATGTGTATCGGTAGAGGAGCAATGTGTATTGGCAGAAGCGGTACCGAAAGGAGTCGTGGACGATACACAAGAGAGAATGCCGGCATAAGTAGCGAGAGCAAAGTGAGAATCTTTGCCGTCGAAAGTCTTAGGTTTCCTGGGGAAGGTTCGTCCTCCCAGGGTAAGTCGGGACCTAAGTCGAGGCCGAAAGGCGTAGATGATGGACAACTGGTGGATATTCCAGTACCACCGACACCGTTAATGAAGCAGGGACACAGAAGGATAGCCAAAGCGCGTTGATGGATAGCACGCGTTCAAGCACTGAGGCTGTGGTGTAGTGAAGTACGCACCACGTAAGGCTGGGGTGTGACGAGGACCGAACTAAAGTAGGGAAGTTGGTGAATTCACGCTGGCGAGAAAAGCTGCTAAATAGGTGAAGGTGCCCGTACCGCAAACCGACACAGGTAGACGAGGAGAAAATCCTAAGACGAACGGGAGAACCCTTGTTAAGGAACTCTGCAAATTGACCCCGTAACTTAGGGAGAAGGGGAGCCTACGCGAGTTGGCCGCAGTGAAGAGGCTCAAGCGACTGTTTATCAAAAACACAGGTCTCTGCT
>JAFPXC010000009.1 GCA_017394805.1 Clostridia bacterium
ATTTGGCGCAAGCCAAACCCGTGGCGCGTACATCGAAGCGAGGCGCGGCACGGAGAGGACAGCCAGACCAACAGGTGAAGCCGCGAAGAAGTATTTGTACCTCTACTTAGGGGATCCTTCGACACGAAGCCTATTGCTTCGGCTCAGGATGACGTACTATTCACGTTAGGCGCAACTCTACTTCGCGGCGAACGATGGGGCGAGGCTGGACGAGGCGCCGCATTGCAACCGAACGCAGGGAGCGCAGCGACCAATCTATACACGGTATAGATACCATTCGTAAGAATGGGCGTTCGCATGGTTGGATACTATTTACGAGGAAAACGGTATGAAACAAAAGACAAAACAAATCGTTGCGCTATGCTTGGATATCGCCGTCTTCGCGCTGATGGTGCTATCCGTGTTCTTTATGATGTTCGGCGTGCAATTCATGGGCGAAGACTTGGCGCTCGTGGCGTCCAAGGCCGAGGCGTTCAAGTTCTTCACGGTGGACAGCAACGTCCTTATGGGGCTCGTTGCGTTGCTGTACGCGGTGTACCTCGTCCTCTTGCTCGCGGGCAAAATCGACGCTATTCCGCATTGGCTCCACGTGCTCAAATTGGTGGGTACGGTAGGGGTTTCTTTGACATTTCTCACCGTCGTGGCCTTTCTCGCGCCCTTCGTCGCGCCCACGTTCTGGTCGCTGTTCACCAACGCCAGTTTCTTTATGCACTTCCTCACGCCCGTCTTGTCCATCGTCGTCTACGTCTTCTTCGAGGACACCGACGACGTCCGCTTCCGCGAGACCTTTTGGGGCCTCGTGCCCATGGGCGTCTACGCGATTTTCTATTCGGTCAACGCGCTCACCCACGCTGTGGACGGCAAGGTCCCTTATGAATACGATTGGTACGCCTTCGTGCAGGGCGGCGTATGGCAGATGGCCATCGTTCTCCCGTTGATGCTCGTGGCCACCTATCTCATCGCCCTCGTGTTGTGGGTGGGCAATCTCGGCGTTTGCCGTGCCCGTATCCGTCGCTCGCACGAGTAGAGGTCTGTCCCTAATCTTTTGCCAAATCTCTCCGCCTCGTGTGTATTTGTTATGTTGACAAAAACAGTTGTCAATGGTATAGTTGTACTGTGCTCCTATACAAACCGAACGAACACATACGCGAGGTACCCCTATGAACGAAAGAAAACCCATCGCCTACCAAGGCACCGAACCCTACATATTCGTATCCTACGCCCACGCGGACAAGGAAATCGTGTGGCCGTTTATTCTTGCATTGCAAGAAAAGTATAACGTATGGTATGACGACGGCATCGAATACGGCAAGGAGTGGGAGGACTTTATAGCGGACAAGTTGGAGCATTGCGCTTTGTTTTTGTTCGTCCTTACACCCATATCCTTGGAATCGCAGAATTGCATGGACGAGTTGGCGTTCGCCCGCGATTTGAAGAAGCCTTTCGTCAATATATTGAAGAATAGTGAGATGGAATCGAAATTGCCACGTGGTTTCAAGCTCCGCTACGGGCGCTATCAAATGTGCAAGTTGGATATGTTTGCCACCTTGTCGGACGCCGTCGCCGACCTTGGGAAAAAATGTGAGTACTTTGCACCGTGCGCAACGAAGGCGAAGCCTGACGCGTCTTCCATGCGGGTCAAGGCCACCGCCAATGTGGCTAAGCCCATTCCTGTTGCTGCCACCATAAGCGGAACGGTTACAGCCCGCGCCAACGTTACGTTGCAACCGTACAGTCGCGAGGGCGACTATATCTACTTCGGCACTTATCCGCAAGACGCCAAGGCGGACAGTGTGACCATCACGGACAAGAGAGACAATCGGGGTTATTTCCTCGGTTCAGACGGAGCGTCGTATGCCAAAGCGGGTGATGGTTACTATAAAGTAATGCCCATCAAATGGCGTATTCTCGAGGAGAAAAACGGAGAAGCATTCCTTCTTGCCGACAAAATATTGGCCGCACATCGCTTTGACAAAAGCAATAACAATTACGAGCGGAGTGAGATACGCGCTTGGCTCAATAAGAATTTTTATGGCCAAGCATTCAATGAAGAGCAGAAGAAATTGATATTGCGTAGCGAAGTGGACAACAGCGCGCGTTCTACCAACCCCAATAGCGAAGCCACCGCCTTTAACAGTGGCAACAACGACTACGCTTGTGCGAATACGCAGGACAACGTATTCCTACTCTCGGAGCAAGAGGTAACGGCCGCCGCCTACGGATTTAGTAGCAGTTACAGCGACTACGACACGGCTCGCTGCAAGCAAAACACGGACTATGCCAAGTGCCAAGGAGCCTGGACCAGTACCGATGATTATTACAAAGGTAACGGCTATTGGTGGCTCCGTTCGCCCGGCTATGATCGTAGTAGCGGCGCGCGTTTCGTCCGCAACTATGGCTATGCCGCCAGCGACGTCATTGTCCTCAGCACTCTTCACGGCGTTGTTCCCGCTTTGAAAATTAAACTTTCGTAAGGCGTCCGAGTAACACATTATCTCTAAGTAGAGGCACGTCCCCCTATGAGATACTTCGCCACAAAGAGCAGAGCGCATTGGCTCCGTATGACGCCTTTAACGAAAGTGTCGATTTTCTACAATTCGCCCCGCAAGGGGCAATCTCGCATTCGCACGGGGCAGCGGTTTTGCCGCCCCCTTGCGAATGCCGAAATTTGGATAATAAAATCACCCAAACAAGAGAGCAGTGTTTTTCATACCGAGCCGCAATCATCCCTCTACATTCAACTAGTTGGGTTGCGAGATATCGCCATCGTTCCGCCGAATTAACAAAACCGTCATACTGAGGGTACACGCACCGTCATCCCGAGGCATTCGGTCTATTGCCCTTTATTTTAGGCGCAAGGGATCCCCTAAGCAGCGGCCGTATCCTTTTTCCTCGCGCTCCGTTTCCTTCCGCGCCCGCATTTCGTCGCGTGTGCGCCCGCGCTCACACTTTTTATCTACAATTTGCGTTATACTATTTGCCTTTTATATAAGCAAGGATTATAATAGGGTTTATGGAGGCTATATGAGCGAAAGTATGTTGATCAACCTCGAACTGTACCGCGTGTTCTACGTCGTAGCCAAGACGGGCAGTCTCACCAAAGCCAAGAAGGAATTGTTTATTTCCCAGCCCGCCATCTCGCAGGCCATCAAACAGCTCGAGACGCAGCTCGGCGGTTGTTTGTTCATCCGCACCAGCCGCGGCATGGAACTCACCAGCGAGGGCAAGATGATGTTCGAGTACGTGGAGCAGGCCTACGGCCTCATCACGATGGCCGAGCACAAGTTCAGCCAAATGAAGGGCATCGCCTTCGGCGAAATAAGCATCGGCGCCAGTGACACACTTAGCAAGTTTTTCCTCATCAACCAGATTCGCCGCTTCCGCGAGAAATACCACGACATCAATATCCGCATCACCAACCGCACCACGGACGAGAATATCGCTCTCCTCAAAGCGGGCAAGATCGACATGGCCATCATCAACTATTCGCAGAGCATTTCCGAGCCCACGGTCGAGTTCACGCCCTGCGCCACGGTGGGGGAGTGCTTCGTGGTCAACCGCGATTGGATAAGCAAATTCGACCATCCCCTCACGGCGGAGGAGCTGTGCGCCTATCCCCTCATCATGTTGGAGCGCAAGTCGGGCACGCGCCGCGACATCGAGAACGCCATCATCCAAGCGGGCGGCAACGTGCGCCCCACGTTGGAGCTGTGCTCGGTGGATATGATCGTCGAATGTGCCAAGATCGGCATGGGCGTAGGGCTCGTCACCAAGGAGTTTGTGGCCGAGGACTTGGCCAAAGGCGCTCTGTATGAGGTACCCATTTCCTTTTCGCTGCCCCGCCGTCCCATCACCATCGCCACCATGCGCGGCGCACCCCTCAACTTCGCCGCCACCAAATTTATGGAATCCATCATCAAGAAATAACCGTCTATATTAGGGAGGATATATGAAACAACTGACTTCAAAAGAACTACGTTCGACCTATCTCAACTTCTTCAAAGAGCGCGGCCACGCCGTCATCAAATCGGCGTCTCTCATCCCCGAGAACGATCCCACCGTGTTGTTCACCACGGCGGGTATGCACCCCCTCGTCCCCTACCTTTCGGGCGAGAAGCACCCCGCGGGCAAGCGCCTCACCGACGTGCAAAAGTGCGTGCGCACGGGCGACATCGACGAAGTGGGCGACAGTTCGCACTGCACCTTCTTCGAGATGCTCGGCAATTGGTCGTTGGGCGACTACTTCAAGAAGGAGAGCATCGGTTGGTCGTACGAATTGCTGACCAAGGTCCTGGGCATCGACCCCGCCAATCTGGCCGTCTCCGTCTTTGCGGGCGACGCGGACTGTGCGCGTGACGAGGAGAGCGCCGCTTTGTGGCAAGCCAATGGCATTCCCGCCGAGCGCATCTTCTACCTGCCCAAGAAGAACAACTGGTGGGGCCCCGCCGGCGAGACCGGTCCCTGCGGTCCCGACACCGAGATCTTCATCGACACCGGTCGTCCCAAGTGTTCGCCCGAGTGCTCTCCCGCCTGTTCGTGCGGCAAATATTTGGAGATTTGGAACAACGTGTTTATGCAGTTCCGCAAGAATGCGGACGGCACCTTTAGCCCCCTCGAGCAGAAGAACGTGGACACGGGCATGGGTTTGGAGCGCACCGTGTGCGTGCTCAACGGGCACAAGTCCGTCTACGAGACCGACCTCTTCGCCCCCGCCATCGCGCGTATCGCCGCGCTTTCGGGCGTGACGTACGGCGAGGACGAAGCGTCCACCCGCGCCATGCGCGTCATAGCCGACCACATTCGCACGGCCACCATGATGATAGGCGACGAGAACGGCATCGTGCCCTCCAACGTCAACCAGGGCTACATTCTGCGCCGTCTTATCCGCAGAGCGGTACGCTTTGCCCGCCTCATCAACCTGCCCGACGACGGCTTGGTCGAGGTGGCCAAGGTGTATATCGCCGAGTATCGCGAGGTCTATCCCGAGATCGGCGACAACGCCGACAAGATCGTCACCGAGCTCAGCAAAGAGGCCGCCAAGTTCCAACAGACCTTGGCGCAGGGCATCAAGGAGTTCGAGAAAGTGGTGGGCTATCTGCCCCCCGAGTGCAAGCGCCTTTCGGGCAAAGCGGCGTTCCGTCTCTACGACACCTTCGGTTTCCCCATCGAAATGACGCAGGAGTTGGCCGCCGAGAAAGGGCTCGAAGTGGACGTCAAGGGCTACGAAAAGGCCTTTGAGGAGCACCAAGCCAAGTCGCGCGCGGGCGCCGAGCAGACCTTCAAAGGCGGTTTGGCCGACCACGCGGAGGCCACCAGCCGTTTGCACACGGCCACCCACTTGATGAACGCGGCGTTGCGCACTTTGCTGGATCCCAATATCCGCCAGCGCGGCAGCAACATTACGGCCGAGCGTTTGCGTTTCGACTTCAACTTCGACCGTCCTCTCACCCCCGATGAGATCAAAGCGGTGGAGGATTGGGTCAACGCGGCCATCAAGGCCGACGTAGAGGTCGTTTGCGAGGAGATGCCCTTGGACGCCGCCCGCGAAAAGGGCGCGATGGGCATTTTCGACAACAAGTACGGCGACGTGGTCAAGGTGTACACGATGGGCGAGTATAGTTGCGAGATCTGCGGCGGTCCCCACGCCAAACGCACGGGCGAACTCGGTCATTTCAAGATCGTCAAAGAGCAGTCTTCGTCCGCCGGCATTCGCCGCATCAAGGCCGTATTGGAATACTGATCGGCATTCACATATACTGAGTTATGAGACTTTGGAAAGAGGACGTATATACGGCGATGGAGCGCGATCCCGCGGCGCGCAGTTTTTGGGAGGTCTTTTTCGCCTATCACGGCGTTAAGGCCTTGCGTATGCACCGCAGGGCCAATCGGCTCTATCGTCACGGTCATTACACGCTGGCGCGTATGGTGGCTTCCAAGTGCATTCGCCTCACGGGCATCGACATTCACCCCGGCGCCGAGATAGGCCGCCGTTGCTTCATCGACCACGGCGTGGGCGTCGTCATCGGCGAGACCACCATAATCGGCGACGACGTGCTCATCTACCAAGGCGTCACGTTGGGCGGTACGGGCAAGGATACGGGTAAGCGTCACCCCACCGTAGAGGACCGCGTGATGATTTCGGCGGGCGCCCGCGTGTTGGGTCCCATCACCATCGGCCACGACAGCAAGATAGGCGCGGGCTCGGTCGTACTCAAAGAGGTACCCCCCTTCAGCACGGTCGTAGGCGTACCGGGCAGGGTGGTCAAGACCAACAACGTCCGCGTGTCCGATTTGGACCAAATCCATATCCCCGACCCCATCTTGGAAGAATTGCGCAGGCTCAACGACCGCATTTGCACGTTGGAGAAAGCGGCGGGCATTTCTGCTTGCCGCTACACCATCACCGCCGACTCGCAGGAAGTCGTCGAGGAAGACAAGAAACCCACCCCTGACGAGGAATAATTATGTTACGCGTTTACAACACCCTTACCGGGCAAAAAGAAAAGTTCGAGCCTCTTCACGCCCCTGACGTACATATGTACGCCTGCGGCATCACCGTGTCGGGCGAGGCGCACATCGGCCACGCTTATCAGGCGCTTATCTACGACATTATTCGCCGCTATTTGGTCAAGTGCGGCTATCACGTCACCTACGCCCGCAACTATACGGACGTGGACGACAAGATCATCGCCTCCGCCAATCGCGCGGGGATTGACGCCACCACCTACGCCGAGCGCATGATCGAAAATATAGACGGTCAAATGCGCCGTTTGGAAGTGGGCGATCCCGACGTATGGCTCCGCGCCACACAGCATATCGGCGATATCATCGAGTTCGTCAAAGAGCTCATTGCCACGGGGCACGCCTACGCCACGCCCAAGGGCGACGTCTACTTCGCCGTGGACAGTTACGCGGGCTACGGCCATCTTTCCAACCGCAATCTGGAGGACGCCAAGGTGGGCGTGCGCATCGATCCCGACGAGGAGAAGCGGGACGCTTTGGACTTCGCCTTGTGGAAGAGCGCCAAGAAGGGTGAGATCTTCTGGCAGTCCCCTTGGGGCGACGGTCGTCCCGGCTGGCATATCGAGTGTTCGTGTATGAACCGCGCGGCGTTCGGCGAGCAGATCGACATTCACGGCGGCGGCAGGGATCTCATCTTTCCCCACCACGAGAACGAGATCGCGCAGACCGAGTCGTTGACGGGCAAGACCTTCGCCAAGTATTGGTTCCACAACGGCCTCATTAAGGTCAACGGGCAAAAGATGAGCAAGTCGTTGGGCAACAGCCTTTTGCTCAAGGACCTCTTGGACGCCTACGGCCCCGAGACCATCAAGTTCGCCCTGTTGCAGAACAACTATCGGCAGGACATCAACGTCACCGACAATCTCTTCCCCGACGCGGACAGGCAGATGACCGACTTCTACAAAGTCATTGCCGACGTCAAGCGGGCGTTCCCCGACGAGGAGGACGTCGACCCGACGGTGGACCTCGCGTTCAACGAGGCGATGGACGACGATTTCAACACGGCCAAGGCGCTGTCCGACCTCTTCGGTCTGTTCAAGCGTGTCAAAGCCGCGTTGGCGGCGGGTGACCCCGTGGCCGCTCGCATCGTCAACGGCGTCGTGTCGTCCTATTCCCTTTTGGGGCTGTTCACCAAGGATCCCGCTACGGTCGTTGCCTCGTACGCGGCCAAGCACGCCGTCGTCGTTCCCGACGAGGTCAAGGCCATTGCCGAGCGCCGTTTCGAGGCCAAGAAGGCCAAGGATTGGGCCACGGCGGACGCGCTTCGCGCCGAGTTGACCGCCTTGGGCTGGGCGGTCAAGGACAGCAAAGATGGCTACACGCTTTCTCCGCTCGAATAAACGCTTGCCGCAGTCGGCAAGCGAGCGAGATAAATCCCTTTGGGATTTGCGATATACTCTATCGGGTGCTACGTATTCGCCATAGACGTCTAAGCTACCGTTTCACTGTGTGTATGCTTCACAGGTTCCTGCCGTTTCTTGCGGCAGGGCCTTTTTTATTCTTTTACTTTTATGGAATGCGCGTTCGTGTGCGCACGCATACGCGCGAGCGCACGCCCGTGTGAAAAATTAATTTTCGGCACAAGATATGGCGTTCGCGTTCGTCAAAAACCGTGCGGATTATACGCGATTCGTCAAGAATCGAATCCCGGAATTATGCAAAAATACATTGCCCGCAACGCCATATATGGGTGCAATGCACGGGTTTTCGAGCGATTTTTGCACGTATTGTGGTGGCTTGGAGCGGTCGTATGCGGGTATTTATGCATAGATGTAAGCATTTTCACCCCGTCGGCAGGCCTTTCTTGATATACTATATATTGTGGTGTACAAAACCTATTGCCCCTATATTTGGTATTTTTTTTGAAAATGGGGCTTGACTTATTCGTCGGTATTTTGTATAATAACCCCGTTAGTTTCATTTTAGGGAGGTTCACCATGTATCGAGTAAAAAAGAGAGATGGTTCAGTCGTCGAATTTGACCTGAACAAGATCAAGAACGCCATTCAAGCGGCGTTCGACGCCACCAACACGCAGTACAGCAACGACATTTTGGATATGCTCACCTTGCGCGTCACCGCCGATTTCGGCAGCAAAGTCAAAGACGGGCTCATCGCCGTCGAAGACGTGCAGGACAGCGTCGAGGTCGTGCTCATTCAGACCAACTACGTGCAAGTTGCCAAGGCCTACATTCTCTACCGTAAGCAACACCAAAGCATCCGCGAGGTCGCGTCCACCGTCATCAACTATAAGGATACCATCGACAACTATCTGAAGATCAACGATTGGCGCGTCAAAGAGAATTCCACCGTCACCTATTCGGTCGGCGGCCTCATTCTCAACAACTCGGGTGCTCTTACCGCCAACTATTGGCTTTCCGAGGTCTACGACGAGGAGATCGCCTCGGCGCACCGCAACGCGGACATTCACATTCACGACCTCAGCATGCTCACGGGTTATTGCGCGGGCTGGAGCCTCAAACAACTCATTCAAGAGGGCTTGGGCGGCATTCCCGGCAAGATTACGTCCTCTCCCGCCTCGCACTTGTCCACGTTGTGCAACCAGATGGTCAACTTCTTGGGCATCATGCAGAACGAGTGGGCGGGCGCGCAGGCTTTCTCCAGCTTCGACACCTATTTGGCCCCCTTCGTCAAGGTGGACAACCTCACCTACAAAGAGGTCAAGCAATGCATTCAGTCCTTCGTCTACGGCGTCAACACGCCCAGCCGTTGGGGCACGCAATCGCCCTTCACCAACATCACGTTGGACTGGGTGGTGCCCAACGACCTCGCCGAGTTGGACGCCATTGTGGGCGGCAAGAAGATGGACTTCAAATACAAGGATTGCGTAGAGGAGATGCGCATGGTCAACAAGGCCTTCATCGAGGTCATGATCGAGGGAGACGCCAATGGCCGCGGCTTCCAATACCCCATTCCCACCTACAGCATCACCCGCAACTTCGATTGGTCCGAGACCGAGAACAACCGCTTGTTGTTCGAGATGACCGCCAAGTACGGCACCCCCTATTTCTCCAACTATATCAACAGCGATATGGAGCCTTCGGACGTGCGCAGTATGTGCTGCCGCTTGCGCTTGGACCTTCGCGAGTTGCGCAAGAAATCGGGCGGCTACTTCGGTAGCGGCGAGTCCACGGGTTCGGTGGGCGTCGTCACCATCAATATGCCCCGCATCGCCTATCTCTCCAAGGACGAAAACGAGTTCTTCGCCCGTTTGGACAAGATGATGGACATTGCGGCCCGCAGTTTGTCCATCAAGCGCAAGGTCATCACCCGCTTGATGGAGAACGGCCTCTATCCCTACACCAAGCACTATTTGGGTTCTTTCAACAACCACTTCTCCACCATCGGTTTGGTGGGTATGAACGAGGCGTGCCTCAACGCCGCCTGGATCGGCAAGAACCTCGTGGATCCCGCTTCGCAGGAGTTCACCAAGCGCGTGCTCAACCATATGCGCGAGCGTTTGTCCGACTACCAAGAGGAGTATGGCGACCTGTACAACCTCGAGGCCACGCCCGCCGAGAGCACCAGTTTCCGTTTGGCCAAGCACGACAAGGTGCGCTATCCCGATATGATCTTCGCCAACATGAACGGCACCTGCTACTACACCAACAGTTCGCACTTGCCCGTGGGCTACACGTCCGACATTTTCGAGGCGCTGGACATTCAGGACGAGTTGCAGACGTTGTACACGTCGGGCACCGTCTTCCACGCCTTCCTCGGTCAAAAATTGCCCGATTGGCGCGCGGCGGCCACCTTGGTGCGCAAGATCGCCGAGAACTATCGCCTGCCGTACTACACCTTGTCGCCCACCTATTCGGTGTGCGCCGAGCACGGCTACCTCACGGGTGAGCACTTCGTGTGCCCCAAGTGCGGCAAGAAGGCCGAGGTCTACAGCCGTATCACGGGCTACTATCGCCCCGTGCAGAATTGGAACGACGGCAAAACGCAGGAGTTCAAGGATCGCAAGGTCTACGACATCGACCATTCGGTACTGCACCACGAGCGCGTGATGGATTCTCCCTGCTGCGGTGCGGACGCCTATGCGCCCGACTTCGCGCCCCAAGAGGACAAAGAGATCTTGCTCTTCGCCACCAAGACCTGTCCCAACTGCGCCATGGCCAAGTCCATGCTCAACAAGGCGGGCATCGCCTATCGCGTAGTGGACGCGGAAGAGAACAAGGATCTCACCATCGCCTACGGCGTCAAGAAAGCGCCCACCCTGATGGTGCCCAACGGCGCGGAGTACGTTCGCTACGAGAACGCCAGCGAGATTCGCAAATATATCGAAAGCAAATAAAGTTTGTTTCCCCGATTCCTTTGTCGGGGGCACGAACGCCGATTATCCGAGAATTGCCTCAACTTGTTGAGGCAATTTCTCCAAAATGCAAAAAGAGGAGTACACTATGCACGATATCATCATCATAGGCGCAGGTATGGCGGGCATGACAGCCGCATTGTATTGTTTACGCACGGACAAGAACGTGTTGATTTTGGAGGCCGAAACGGTGGGCGGCCAAATCGCCAATTCCCCCCGCGTGGAGAACTATCCCACCATCGAGGCCATCGGCGGCAGCGAGTTGGCCAACCGCCTGTTCGAGCAAGTGCTGTCGTTGGGCGCGGAGTTCGAGTTGGAGCGCGTGTTGCGTGTGGACAAAGTGGCCGAAAAGCACTTCGTCGTCACCACCGACTACGGCACGCACGAGGGCAAAGCCGTCATCGTGGCGGCGGGCGCCAAGCATCGCCCGCTGGGGTTGCCCCGCGAGGAAGAACTCGTGGGCAAGGGCGTGTCCTATTGCGCCGTGTGCGACGGCCCCTTCTTCAAAGGGGAAGAGATCGCCCTCATCGGCGGCGCCAATTCGGCCTTGCAGTACGCGTTGGCCCTGTCTTCCTATTGCACCAAGGTACACATGATCGTCCTTCTCGACTATCTTATGGGCGAGGAGGCCCTCATGCGCGCGGTGCGCAACACCCCCAACGTGCAGATCTATATGGAAACGGTGTGCGAGGAATTTATCGGCTCGCCCGAGCTTACGGCCATTCGCATTCGCAACAAGGACGGCGAAAAGGTACTCCCCGTCAAGGGCGCGTTCGTGGCCATCGGGCAGATGCCCGACAACGAGGCCTATACCAACCTTGCCGACCTCAATCAATGGGGCTATTTCGATTCGGGCGAAGATTGCACCACCCGCACGGAGGGCTTTTTCGTGGCGGGCGACTGCCGCAGCAAGCGAGTCAGGCAACTCACCACGGCCGCCGCAGACGGTGCTTCGGCCGCCATCGCCGCCTGCAATTACCTCTTGCGGGAGTAGACTGTTTTTTTGCGGGCTTCGGCCCGCTTTTTTTACGAATACGCGGAGAGCGTTTCTACGGGGCGCGTAGCACGGCGCGGTAGGGTAGCGCGCGTATTCGTATCAAAAAAGCCCCCGACGTCGGGGGCTTTTGCGTACCATCGTGCTGTTTATTGCTTGTCTTTGGGCTTGGCGGGAGCCTTTTTGCCGCTTGCGGATTGCTTCTTTTGGGCGGGTTTGGCTTGCGCTTTTGGTTTGGCGGGTTGCTTCTTGGCGGTCGGTTTTTCGTTTTCTTCCGCGGGCGCTTTGTAGGCGACGGGGAAAGAGGGCGTAAAGAGGTTTCTCATCTTGGTGGCGATGAGGTTTTTGTCGATGAGTTTGCCGGCATTCGCCACCAAGCGTTTGGTGGCCTCGTCCAACGAATCCAGCAAGGCCTCGATGAAGCCCGTGGACGGATTTTCGCTGAGCGATACGGTCAGGCGGTCGAAGGTCTTGCCGAACGAGATGGCGATATACCGCGAAGATGCGTATTCCAAGAGGTACAGACGTATCACCAGCACGGGCTCGCCGCGCTCGTTGAGGACGAAGCGCCCGTCCGCCACGCAATCGTACAGATTGCCGTAGAAGTCGTAGGTGCCGCGCACCCCCTCGGCGAAGTTGAAGCGTAGGGGCGTTTCTTCTCCGTGTTCTTTTACCCACAAAGTCCAAACGCCGCCTTCCTCGGTAAGGCGCAGTCCCTTGATGCCTTTGGCGTAGGTGCCCATCTCGTTTTGCATGAGCAAAGGCAATAGACCGCACGAGTTGGCGATCTTGTCCTTGGGCACGTATTCCCTATCGCGTATTTCGTCGAGCAAATAGTGCAAAGAGGGGTCGTCCGCGAGGTCGCGGGGCGCTTGCTCGGGCACGAGGTCGAAGTTGGCGGGCGCGGCCTCTGCGAAATACTTTGCGCCGATGGTGTAGATATTGCTGCCGTGGAAGGCCTCGTTGTTGGCGCAACACATCACCACGACGACGCCGCTACGGCGCCAGATATGCACTTCTTGGTTAAACATACCGTTGAAACAGCAGAAGTCCTTGTCGTCGTCCACCCACATTTGGTAGCCGTAGTCGAAGCGGTGCCCCACTTTGGTGGAGGCGATTTGCTTGTGACTCATTTGGTCTATCCATTCTTCGGACAGCACGCGTTTGCCTTGCCACATGCCTTTGCCCTGCACCAGCAAGCCCAATTTGGCCATATCCTCGGGCAGGATATACAGACCCCAACCCGATTTGGTGACGCCCTCGGGCGAATGCTCGAAGTAGGTGGCGTTGAGCCCCAGCGGCGCAAATATTTTCTCCCTCACGTAGTCGGCCATCGTGCGCCCCGTAATGGCTTGGATGCACGCGCCAATTATATAGGTGTTGAGGGAATTGTACTCGAATTTAGCGCCGATTTTGAACTTGTTGGGCGAATCGAAAAAGCCCTTCGTCCATTTGAGCGAGGTCGCGCTCTCTATCTCGTTGAACGTGTTGCCCGTGCTCATGGTCAGCAGATGGCGAAGGGTGATCTTCTTGTTCTGCAAATTGCCCACCTTGTTGTCTATGCCGAGAATGGTCGATACGGGCGCGTCCAGATCCACCTTGCCCTCGTCCCACAAGGCACCGAGGGCCAAAGCGGTCACGGTCTTGGTGGCCGAGAACACGCAGTCCCAACTATCCGGCACGTAGGGGTGCTCGTAGCGTTCGGCGATGACCTTGCCGTCCTTCAGGACGAGTATGCGGTTGGCGCGAATGGCGGGGTCGCGGCGAATTTCGCTGAGGAAAGACTGCACGTAGGCCGAGGACAAGCCTACGTCCTCGGGTAGGGCGCGGGGCAAAGACTCCACCTCTCCCGCGTACACCACCGTCTTGTCCGGTTTTTTGTTCTTGACGGTGTGCACGGTGGGCTTGTCCGTGTTGAGATTGCGCAAAAGTACGATGATACTACTGATTGCCGAGCCTAAGGGCATACTATATCCTCCTTTCGGCGCTATGCGCCCAAGTTTCGTCGCCACGGGTGCCTACTGCGCCCACGCAGTCGCGTTTTGCATCAAAAAGGGGGTGACGTACCCCTGTTTTTTTGTCCAAACTCAAAGCAAAATGCCCAAGTGATTGACCTGAAACGCCCGTCTGTTGAGTTCGTACGCCGAGCGCGTGCGCATCATATAGTCCTCGATAAGGCGTATGGCGATGGGTTGCAGCTTGTCCAACAGTTCTTCGAGGGACAAGCGCGTGGTCCATTGTCCGTTGCGGATGGTTTCCCACTCCCGATGATTGCGGTTGAGATAGTCCAACTCGGGCAGATTGTACCCGGCGGGCACGGGGCCTATATCGTGCTCGGTCAGGCACTTGTACACCTGCTTTTGCCCGATGGCGTGTTGCACCACGGCGCACACGGCGCGCTCGTACATTTTGGCGATATCCTCGGCCACGTCCGCCTTCACGTCGTTGCGGCGCAGTTCCTCCAACTTGCCGTCAAGGTAGGCGTTGGCGATGTGCAAATCCACCGAATCTTTGATTTGCTCGAAGGTCAGCACGTCCTTGCCGTCGTCGAAATAGTGTCCCACCCCGTTCTCGGCGAGGTAGTGCAGATAGGGATTGAGACGGCTGTCCAAGAGGTAGTGCGTCAGCATACCCAACATATAGGACAACTGGCACTTGCTGCCGCTCTCGTACACGTGCGCCCCCGTCTGCTCGAAGAGTTCGTACGGCTCCGCCACGTCCATCTCGGCGGGCAATCGGCCCAAAGGCGCCATCACGTCCGCGCCCAAAGCCCCCAAGCGATAGGCGTCGGGATACAACCGAATGACGGCATTCGGCGCATAGGACAACTTATCCTTGAGTTGCATGGCGAAATAGAGGTGGGTATAGTGACCGGGCATAATGTCTCCTGTCGCGCCCCGCAACTTCCATAACGGTCGCGCTTCTCCTTCATTATACCCCACTCGCCGCCAAAAGTAAAGAGCGCAACCAAAACGAATCCAATTTTTTGAAATCGGCGACAAATGCTTGCCTAAGTATGTAGATAGGATATATAATGTTATAAAATATTTTTTTGCGTGCTACACGCCTGCGCGTGCGGCGTAAGAGAAAAGGAGAGATTATGGCATACTACTATAACGAACCCGCCCGTACATTCAGCGAATATTTGCTCATTCCGGGATATACCGATGAAAATTGCATTCCCAAAAACGTATGCTTACATACGCCTTTGACCAAGTTCCGCAAAGGGGAGACGCCCGCCATCACCTTGCACATTCCCATGGTCAGCGCCATCATGCAGTCGGTGTCCAACGACACGATGGCCATCGCGTTGGCGAAGGAAGGCGGCCTTTCGTTCATCTACGGCTCGCAGTCCATCGAGGACGAGGCCGAAATGGTGCGCCGCGTCAAGAAATACAGAGCGGGCTACGTAGTAAGCGACAGCAATCTCAAACCCACCGACACCTTGAAGGACGTGTTGCACTTGGTCGAAACGCGCGGCCACAACACCATCGCCGTCACCTCGGACGGCACCGCGAACGGCAAACTGTTGGGCATCGTGACGAGCCGCGACTATCGCGTGAGCCGCATGGCCGAGACCGAAGTGGTATCCGACTTTATGACGCCCCTCGAGAAGTTGGTGGTGGCCTCCGCCGACACCACGTTGAGCGAGGCCAACGACATTATTTGGGAGCACAAACTCAACTCCCTGCCCTTGGTGGACGAAAACGGCAATTTGGCCTATTTCGTCTTCCGCAAGGACTACGCTTCGCACAAAGAAAACCCCGAGGAACTCCTCGACCACAACAAGCGCTATTTGGTGGGCGCGGGCATCAATACCCTCGACTACGAGCGCAGAGTACCCGCCCTCATCGAAGCGGGCGCGGACGTGTTGTGCATAGACAGCAGCGAGGGCTACACCGTTTGGCAAAAGCGCACCCTCGACTTCATTCGCCAAAAGTACGGCGACACCGTCAAAGTGGGCGCGGGCAACGTGGTAGACCGCGACGGTTTCCTCTTCCTCGCCAAAGCGGGCGCCGATTTCGTCAAGATCGGCATCGGCGGCGGTAGCATCTGCATCACCCGCGAGCAAAAGGGCATCGGCAGAGGACAGGCCACGGCCGTCATCGAAGTGGCGGCGGCCCGCGACGAGTATTTCAAAGAGACGGGCGTCTATATCCCCATCTGCTCGGACGGCGGCATCGTACACGACTACCACATGACCTTGGCGTTGGCCATGGGCGCCGACTTTTTGATGCTCGGTCGCTATTTCGCCCGTTTCGACGAAAGCCCCACCAACAAACTGAATATCGGCGGCGCGTACGTCAAAGAGTATTGGGGCGAGGGCTCCAACCGCGCGCGCAATTGGCAACGCTACGATTTGGGCGGCAAGAGCGGCCTCGGCTTCGAGGAGGGCGTCGATAGTTACGTGCCCTACGCCGGCAGTCTCAAAGACAACGTGGCCAAGAGTCTCTACAAAGTGCGCTCCACCATGTGCAACTGCGGCGTGACCACCATCGAGGCCTTGCACCGCGAGGCCAAACTCACGTTGGTCTCCGCCACGTCCATCGTCGAGGGCGGTAGCCACGACGTCATCACCAAAAACACCAATTTCAACAATAACTAATGACGGATATGCTTACGGATATTGAGATCGCACAACGCCATACGATGCTGCCCATCGACCAAATCGCCCACACGGCGGGGCTAAACCTCGACGACGTGGAGTTCTATGGTCGCTACAAGGCCAAGTTGAATCCCGCGCTGAGTACGTTGCCGCCCAAAGGCAAACTCATCTTGGTGACGGCCATCAACCCCACCGCGGCGGGCGAAGGCAAAACCACCACCACCGTCGGTCTTGCGGACGGCTTGCGCCGCATAGGCAAAAAGGCCGTCGTGGCCTTGCGCGAGCCGAGTCTCGGCCCCGTGTTCGGAGTCAAAGGCGGCGCTACGGGGGGCGGATACGCCCAAGTGGTGCCCATGGAAGACATCAACCTGCATTTCACGGGGGATTTCCACGCCATCGGCGCGGCCAACAATCTTTTGGCCGCCATGCTCGACAACCACGTTTTCCAGGGCAACGAGTTGCGCATAGACCTCGACAACGTGGTATGGACGCGTTGCGTGGATATGAACGACCGCCAACTGCGCAATATCGACTGCGGCTTGGGCGGGGGCAAAAACGGCGTGCCGCGCCGCGACCACTTCTGCATCACGGTGGCCAGCGAGATCATGGCGGTGCTGTGTCTTGCCGAGTCGCTTGCCGACCTCAAAGCGCGGTTGGGGCGCATCGTCGTGGCCTACGACGTTTGGGGCGCGCCCGTCACGGCGCACGATTTGCACGCCGAGGGGGCTATGGCCGCTTTGCTCAAAGAGGCCGTCAAGCCCAACCTCGTGCAGACGTTGGAGGGCACGCCCGCTCTGGTGCACGGCGGCCCCTTCGCCAATATCGCGCACGGGTGCAATTCGGTCATCGCCACCAAGACGGCCATGGCCTTGGGCGAGTACGCGGTCACCGAGGCGGGCTTCGGCGCCGACCTCGGCGCGGAGAAGTTTTTGGATATCAAATGCCGCTTGGCGGGGCTTACCCCCAACGCGGTGGTCATCGTGGCCACCGTGCGCGCGCTCAAATTGCACGGCGGTATGGACAAAGCCGCGCTCAAAGAGGAGAACGTCGACGCGCTGCTTCGCGGTTGTCCCAACCTGCGCCGCCACGTGGAGAATATCACGGGCGTGTACGGCTTGCCCGCCGTGGTGGCCATCAACCGCTTCCCCACCGATACGGATAGGGAGATAGCGGCGCTCGAAGCGGCGCTTGCGGATCTGCCCTGCAAAGTGGTGCTGTCCGACGTATGGGCCAAAGGCGGCTTGGGCGCCGTGGACCTCGCGGAGGAAGTGGTGCGCCTGTGCGACCTGCCTTCGCATTTCCGCTTCGCCTATCGGTTGGACGAGGGCGGCATAGAGGACAAGATACGCGCGGTCGCTCAACGCATATACGGCGCGGACGACGTGGTTTTGGAAGAGGGCGTCAAGGCCCAGATCGAACGGCTCGAGCGCGACGGCTACCGCGAGGTGCCCGTCTGCATGGCCAAGACGCAGTACAGTTTTTCGGACGACGCCACCCTTTTGGGCGCACCCACGGGGTTCAAAGTGTCCGTCAAAGGCGTCAAAGTGTCCGCGGGCGCGGGCTTCGTGGTGGTGTACACGGGCAACATTATGACCATGCCCGGCCTTCCCAAAGTGCCGGCGGCCGACAACATAGACGTGGACGCTTCGGGCGTCATTACGGGACTGTTTTGATATGACGATATTAGACGGCAAAAAGACGGCGGCCGAGTGCCGCACAGCAATACGCCGCGAGGCCGAAGAGGCCGTGGCGCAATACCGCGACCCCGTGTGTCTTGCGGTCATTTTGGTAGGGGACAATCCTGCTAGCCAAGTGTACGTCGCCAACAAGGTGAAGGCGTGCGCCGACGTGGGCTTCCGCTCCATTCTCTTGCGAATGCCCGCGGATAGCACCGAGGAGCAAGTGCTTAGCGAGATAAAGGCGCTCAACGACGATCCCGCCGTGCACGGCGTCATGTTGCAGTTGCCCCTTCCCCCCCAATGCGACGAAACCCGCCTGTTGGCCGCCATCGATCCCGACAAGGACGTGGACGGATTGCACGTCGTACAACGCGGCAGACTGTTTTGCGGCTTGCCCTCGTTGCTTCCCTGCACGCCCTACGGTGTGATGACCTTGCTCCGTGCCTACGGCATCGATCCCGACGGCAAGCGCGCGGTCGTGATGGGGCGTAGCAATCTGGTGGGCAAACCGTTGGCGATGATGCTCATGAACGCCAACGCCACCGTGACCGTGTGCCATACGCACACCGTCTGCGACGCGGCCATCGCCCGCGAGGCGGACATTCTCTGCGTCGCCATCGGCAAGCCTCGTTACGTCACCGCCGATATGGTCAAAGAGGGCGCCGTGGTCGTGGACGTGGGCATCAACCGCACGGGGGAGAAACTCGTGGGCGACGTGGACTTCGACGCGGTGGCGCCCAAGTGTTCCTATATCACGCCCGTACCGGGCGGCGTGGGGCCGATGACCATCGCCATGCTGTTGCGAAACACGCTGACGGCGTATTTGGCGCAACATTGCAGTAAATAACGGCATTTTTTGCCGAGGAGGAAATATGAAAAAATCTATTACCATTCTCACCATCGTTTTGGTCGTGATGCTCGTCGTGGCGCTCTGCGCGTGCGACCTGTTCGGCAAGAAGCCCTCGACCGACAACGGCGGCAACACCAACACCAATACGGGTGACGCGGGCAACACCACGCCCGGCGGTAACGGCGGCAACACCGAGCCTGCGGATACGACGCACGAGACCAAGACCATCAACTTCACCAACGGCAAGTACGAGGGTCAGGTCCTCACGGGCACCAACATCTTCGACGGGCAAGGCACGCTTGTCGAGGCGAGCGGCGACCGTTACGTGGGCGCGTGGGTGAACGGCAAACGGCAAGGGCAAGGCACGCAATATTATGTCAGCGGCGACGTCTACACGGGCGCTTGGCTCGCCAACCAATTCCACGGCAAAGGCAAGTACACATGGTCGGACGGCGACTACTACGACGGCGATTGGGTGATGGACGCGAAGACGGGCAAAGGCACCTTCTTATTCAAGACGGGCAACGTAGCGACCTACGTGGGCGACGTGGTGTCCGAGGTCTTGACGGGCAAAGCCACCATCACCTACCGCAACGGCAACGTCTACGAGGGCGATGTGCGCGACGGCCTACGCAACGGCCAAGGCACCTTGACCTACGCCGAGGATCAAACGACCTACGTGGGCGGCTGGTCCGTGGACAAAGAGAACGGTCAGGGCACGCGCACCATCAAGACGGCCGCGGGCATCGACACCTTGACGGGCGCGTGGGAGAACGGCAAGATCGCCAACGTGGGCACCTATGTCTATCAATGGGCCAACGGCGAGCGCTACGAGGGCGCGTTTGCTTCGGGCAAACCCGCAGGCCAAGGCGAAAAGCGTTTCCTCGCCAAGGACGGCACGGGCGCCGTCATCAAGGACGAGGAGGGCAACAGCCTCTTCGACGTGTTTACGGGGCTTTTCGCGGCGGGCGCCATCGCCAACCAGACCGAGGGCATTTACACTTGGCACAACGGTGACCGCTACGCGGGCGCGTTCGTCAACGGGGTGCAGAACGGGCAGGGCATTTTGGCCTATGCCAACGGCGACCGCTACGTAGGTCAATTCGCGGCGGGCGTGCTGTCGGGCGCGGGCACCTTTACCTGGGCTTCGGGCGACGTCTATACGGGCGCGTTTTCGGGCGGCCTCCCCAACGGCGAAGGCACCAAGACCTTCGTCAAAGCGGACGGCAACGACACTTTCACGGGGCTCTTCGCGGCGGGCGAAATCGCCGACCAGACCTCGGGTAGCTATACTTGGGCCAACGGCGACGGCTACACGGGCGCGTTCGCTTCGGGCTTGCCCGCAGGGCAAGGCACCAAGCGTTACGTGGCCAAGGACGGTCAAGGCAACGCCCTCGAGGACGGGCAGGGGCATCTCCTCTATGACGTCTTCACGGGTACGTTCGTAGCGGGCGAAGCCGGCAACCAAGGCAAGATGGTGTGGCACGACGGTTACGTCTACGACGGCAACTGGTCGGGCGGCAAAAAGGACGGCACGGGCGTCTATTACGACACCCAAGGCCAAGTCTACGTCGGCACCTGGGCCATGGACGTCAAGGAAGGGCAGGGCACTTTGGCCAAGCGCGTAGAGGGCACCGAGGATTATGCCATCGTCTACGCGGCCGACTGGTCGGACGACGACTACGACGTCATCTTCGCGGGCACGTGGCGTGCGGACGCCAAAGCGAACGGCGTCTACTTCTACACGGCGGACGGCGAGGATTACAAGTACGACGGCGCTTTCAACGCGGACGAGAAGAAGCAAGGTCAAGGCACCCTGTATCGCTACAACGCGGGCACGAGGGACTACACCGACCAACTCTTTACGGGCACTTGGAACAACGATTTGTACTACACGGGCACGGGCGTCTACGTCACCGCGGATGCCGAGTTCAACGGTCAATTCGTCAATGGCAAGATCAGCAACGGCACGTTGCTCTACACGTCTAACGGCCGCGATTACAAGTACGTCGGCGCCTTCAACGCGGACGGCGAAAAGGACGGCGCGGGCGACCTCTACGTGTTCAACGTCGGCACGCAAGACTACGACGACGTATTCAAGGGCACTTGGCTTGCCAATGCCGCCTACACGGGACACGGCCGTATAGACTATGCTTCGGGCGATTACTATATCGGCGGTTTGGCCGAGGGCAAACGCAGCGGCTTGGGCGACTACTATTATGCGAACGAGGATACCTACTCGGGCGCGTGGGAAAACGACAACAAACACGGCCAAGGCACCTACACGTTCAAAGACGGCAACAAATATATCGGCAATTGGGCGAACAACGTCAAGAGCGGTTCGGGTCGTTTGGTTTATGCGGACGGTTCAACCTTCGAGGGTACGTTCGCCAACGACAAATCCGTCAACGGCAAATACACCTACACCGCCGACGACGTCAAGTATCAATACGACGGAGACTTCTCGGACGGCATGAAGAACGGCAACGGCAAGTTGTATCTGTACAATGACGCCACCCAACAGTACGACGTGTTGCGCTACGACGGCGATTGGACGGACGACCAACGCAACGGCACGGGCACCTACTACTACGAGGACGGCGCGCGTTACTTCGGTCTCTGGCTCGCGGACAAGAGAGATACCTCGGGCGCGAGTGACGGCGTGGGCGTCTACTTCTACACGGACGGCAACGTCTACACCGGCCGGTGGCTTGACGACGCGAAAGTGGGCGAGGGCGTTCTCAGCTACAAGCAAGAGGGCGAAACGGGCTACCGCGTCATCTACACGGGTAATTGGGCCGCCGACAAGAAGTCGGGCGAGGGCACCTACTACTACGACGATGGCGAATACTACGCGGGCAATTGGGCCGAGGATCGTATGACCGTGGGCGCCTATTACTACGCTTCGGGCGACGTGTACGAGGGTGCGTTCAACGCCGCGGGCAAAAAGAACGACGACAACGCCACCTACACTTGGGCGGACGGTCGCGTGTTCCAAGGCAAATACGTGGACGGCGAAATGACCAACGGCATCTATACCTACGTCGAAGCCGACGTCACCTATCAATACGTGGGCGACTTCGCGAGCGGCAAGAAACACGGCCAAGGCGTCTGGTCTCGCCACGATGGTACCAAGTACGTCAAGGTGTACGAGGGCGAATGGTCCAACGACGTCATCAACGGCACGGGCACCTACTACGGCGCAGCCGACCGCTACGTGGGCGCGTGGGTCAACGGCAAGCGTCAAGGCGTGGGCGTCGAGTACTACTACGAGGACAGCATCGTGTATTTGGGCAACTGGGCAGGCGACGAGAAGAGCGGCAAGGGCATTCAAGCCCAACGCGTCTCGGGCGAAGAGGCCTACGACCTCGTCTACGCGGCCGACTGGGCGAACGCCGACTTCCAAATTCTTTACACGGGCGATTGGGCAAACGGTAAATACGATGGCGAAGGCGTCTACTACTATAGCAGCGAGAATAAACAATATAAATACGTGGGCGAGTTCGCGGACGGCAATATGGACGGCGAAGGCAAATTGTACGAGGTGAACGGCAGCGAGGAGAAACTCGTCTTCGACGGCACCTATTCGGGCGGCGCCTACGTTTCGGGCACCTACGTCTACGTCAACGACAAGGGCATCGAGTGCACCTACGTCGGGTCCTTCAACGCGATGGGCCAAATGCACGGCGCGAACGGCGTTCTCACCTATACCGAGAACGACACCGATTACAAGTTCGAGGGCACGTTTGCCAACGGTCAACCCGTGGACGCCGAAGGCACCTACTATCGCCGCGAGGGCGACAATTGGGTAGCCTTGTCCTAATCGAATAAATAGCCCGACTTCGGGCCAAAAAAACAGGCTGTTGAGTGTTTCTCAACAGCCTGTTTCGTTCTTCGCCGTAGGCTCGGACGACGGCGGGGAGAACGTACGAACGCACGCCGCGCCCTTAAGAAGCGGAGAGGGTTTTCAACTTATCGTATCGTTCGTAGGCTTTATCCCGCGAAGCAGAGGGAGTTTTTCTCGGTCGTAGGCATTGCCACGCGAAAAGCAGGGCGGTTTTTCGATTGCAGGCGCTTCTATCTAAAGAAAAGGGTGTTGCGAAATGCGGTTTCGCAACACCCTTTTGATTCGTTCCGAATACTTCACTTAGTGCAAAAAACGCACCTTGAGAATGCCCTTGACTTGGGCGATACGCGCGAGGTCTTTCTCTTCCACTTCGTCGTCCACGTCCAACACGGTCACGGCGTATTCGCCGCGGCTTTGGTTGGACAGGTTGCTGATATTGATGCCCTCGTTGCCCACCACGGCCGTGATCTGCGCCAAGGAGTTGGCGATATTGCGGTGCAGAATGACGATACGGTAGGGCGTCATACGTTGCATACCGCAGGCGGGGAAGTTGACGCTGTTGCGGATATTGCCGTTTTCGATATAATCTTTCACCTGTTCGGCGGCCATCTTGGCGCAGTTATTCTCGGCTTCTTCGGTCGACGCGCCCAAGTGCGGCAGCACCAATACGCCCGCTACGTTCAATAGGTCGGCGGAGGGGAAGTCCACCACGTATTTGGCGATTTGACCGTTCTCAACGGCCTCTTTGACGGCGGCGGTGTCGGCCAATTCGCCACGGGCGATATTGAGCAGGATAACGCCTTTCTTCATCTTGGCGATAGTGTCGGCGTTGATCATACCCCGCGTAGCGTCCACCAAGGGCACGTGCAGGGTGATGAAGTCGCTCTTTTGGTAGAGCTCGTCCAAATCTACGGCGGGGAAGTCCAGCGTGACGCCCTTCGCCAAATAGGGGTCGTAGCCCAAGACGTTCATGCCCAAGGCTTTGGCCGCGTTGGCGACGGCTCTGCCGATGGCGCCCAAACCCACGACGCCCAAGGTCTTGCCCGCTATCTCGATGCCCGCGAAGTTGCCTTTGCCTTTTTCGGCCTGTTTGGCGACGTCGTCGCCCATGAGGGTATTCACCCACTTATTGCCGCCGATGACGTCGCGGCAAGCCATCAACATACCGCACAAGGTCAACTCTTTGACGGCGTTGGCGTTGGCGCCCGGCGTATTGAAGACCACGATGCCTTTTTCGGACATATCCTTGACGGGGATATTGTTGACGCCCGCGCCCGCGCGACCGATGGCCACCAACTTGTCGCCCACGGCATAGTCGGCCATATTGAAACTACGCAGAAGGATGCCGTCCGGATTGGCAATATCCCCCGCGACCGTATAATTTTCATCGAAAACCTCGTTGATGACGGGGCTTATTTTGTTCAGTGTCAAAATCTCTTTCATATCTCTTTCCTCGTTAGTCGTTGCGGTGTTCTTTGGCGAATTTCTGCATAAAGGCGACCAAAGCCTTGACGCCCTCGATGGGCATGGCGTTGTAGATGCTGGCGCGCATACCGCCCACTAAGCGGTGACCTTTGACGGACACCAAGCCGTTCTCGGCCGCTTCTTTGACGAACTCGGCGTCCAACTCCTTGCTGGCGGTGACGAAGGGCACGTTCATCAACGAGCGATACTCTTTTTGCACGGGGTTGGTGTAGAAGCCCGACTCGTCGATATAATCGTACAGCAATTTCGCCTTTTCGCGGTTGATCTCGGCCATGGCGTCGAGCCCGCCCAGACTCTTGATCCAGCGGAAAGTGAGCATCGCCATATAGATGCAGAAGACGGGCGGCGTGTTGTACAGGCTGTCCGCTTTGGCGTGCACGGCGTAGTTGAGCATGGTGGGGCAAATATCCATCGCGTTGCCCAACAAATCCTTGCGGATGATGACGATGGTCACGCCTGCGGGGGCGATATTCTTCTGCGCGCCGGCGTAGATGAGGCCGAATTGCGTGACGTCCACGGGCGCGGACAAAATCTCGCTGCTCATATCGGCCACCAAGCAATCCGCCTTGGGATAGCGCACGTAATGGGTGCCGAAGATGGTATTGTTGGACGTGATATGCAGGTAGTCCGAGCCTTCGCGCGTTTGGATGCCGTCCATGTCGGGAATATAGGTGTAGTTGGCCTCTTTGCTGCTGGCTACGGCCGCCGCGTCGCCGTACTTTTGCCCTTCTTGGAAGGCCTTTTCGGCGAAGTGACCGGTCAGCACATAGTCGGCCTGTTTGTTCTTCATAAGGTTAAGGGGCACCATGGCGAATTGCGTGGACGCGCCGCCTTGCAAGAACAAGATCTCGTATTCCTCGGGCACGTTCATCAACTCGCGCAGGAGGGACTTGGCCTCTTGGTGGATGGGCGTGTATTGGGCGGAGCGGTGACTCATTTCGATGACGCTCATGCCACAGCCGTAGTAATCGACGAATTGTTGTTGCGCTTCGTTCTTGACCCAATCGGCCAAGGTGGAAGGACCTGCGGAAAAATTGTAAACTTTCATAATAACTCCTCGCTATGTGGTTTTAATTCTTATTGCTATGTATGGGTGCGGGCACGCGGCCCCCTCTTTGGACGAACTTGGCGGCGCTTCCCGCGTTGACTTTCATCACGGGGGCGCGTCCCAACAGACCGCCGAACTCCACCATGTCGCCCGCCTTGGCTCCCTCCACGGGGATTACGCGGACGGCGGTGGTCTTGTTGTTGACCACGCCGATGGCGATTTCGTCCGCGATGATGGCGGATATGGTCTCGGCCGTGGTGTCGCCCGGAATGGCCACCATGTCGATACCCACGCTACACACGGCGGTCATGGCCTCCAACTTGTCCAAGGTGATGCCGCCCGCCGCCGCGGAATTGATCATACCGATATCCTCGCTGACGGGGATAAACGCGCCCGACAGACCGCCCACGTGGCTGCTGGCCATCACGCCGCCTTTTTTGATGGCGTCGTTAAGGAGGGCAAGTGCCGCCGTCGTACCGTGACAGCCCACGCGCTCCAACCCCATCTCTTCCAATATCCAGGCCACCGAATCGCCCACGGCGGGCGTCGGCGCGAGGGACAAGTCCACGATGCCGAAGTTGGCGCCGAGTCGTTCGGCCGCCTCTTTGGCCACCAACTGTCCCACTCTGGTCACCTTGAACGCCGTGCGCTTGATGCACTCGGCGACTTCGGTCAAGTCCCCGTTCACCGATTCCAAGGCGGCTTTGATGACGCCGGGGCCGGATACCCCGACGTTGATGACTTTGTCGCCCTCGCCCATACCGTTGAACGCGCCCGCCATAAAGGGGTTGTCGTCCACCGCGTTGGCGAAGACCACCAACTTGGCGCAGGCGATACTGCCTTGGTCACGGGTGAGGTAGGCCGCTTTTTTGACGGCTTGCCCCATCTTGTAGATGGCGTCCATATTGACGCCCGCGCGGGTAGAGGCCACGTTGACGGACGAGCACAGTTTTTGGGTGGAGGCCAAGGCCTCGGGGATGGTGTCGAGAAAGGCGCACTCGCCCTCGCTCATGCCCTTCTGCACGAGGGCGGTATAACCGCCGATAAAGTCCACGCCCGTCTCTTGGGCGGCTCTATCCAAGGCGGCGGCCAATTCCAGATAGCCGCCCGACGCCTGTCCCACGAGGGACACGGGCGTCACGGATACGCGCTTGTTGACCACGGGAATGCCGTATATCTCGGCGATCTCGTTGCCCACCTTCACCAAGTCCTTGGCGCAATAGACGATTTTGTCGTACACCTTGGCGGCGCAACGCTTGGCGTCGGGGTCTATGCAGTCGAACAAAGACAACCCCATCGTGATGCAACGCACGTCGAGGTGTTGCGACCGTATCATATTCACCGTGTCCAATATGTCGAACTTGCTGATCATAGGCCTTAGATATTGTGCATGGCGTTGAAGATATCTTCGTGGCGCAGGGTGATATCCACGCCCAACTTGACGCCTTCCTCGGCGATGGCCACGGCCACCTCGGCCAAGGGATCGCGGCACGCGGAGACGTCTACGCGCATGATCATGATGAAATCACCTTGCAATATGGTCTGCGATATATCTTCGATATTGATATTACGCTCTGCCAAGAAGGTGCATACTGCGGACAAAATGCCTATTTTGTCTTTACCGATAACCGTGATAATAGCGTACATAAAAGCCTCCGATATTCCTTAAATATTGTACCGCTTTATGCCGTTATTTCCAAATAAAAAAGCCTACTACGCGCAAAAAATCCAAAAAAATGCGTCTATTTATTCTATTATTTCGTACGTACGCGCAAATACGACCCCGTTGACTATCCATTCGTCCGCTTCGTCGGGCGCCAAACCCGCCTCGGTTTCCTTGGCCGTCGTCAGGATCCAATCCCCCTCGCCGTGCGCCACGCCTTCGCGGTTGCCTTTCATCACACCGTACTCGGTCGCAAGCGCGAACGCCCCCTCGGGTTTGCGGCAAAAATACGTTGCCGCGCCCGCTTTGGCGCGCGCCGTCACCCATTCGTCGCCGATGGATTCGGGGTCTACGTCGTAGCCCATCTCCACCTTTGCGCGAGGCACGACGTACAATTCGCCCACCACGCCGCGGCACACGAATGCTCCCTCTTTGACGTCTTCCGCCACGTCCTCGAGGTAATTATAAACCTGTCCCGCCCGAGCGGTGTTATACACTTTGCCTTCGTCCGCTTTGACGAACGCCACCTCGTACGCTTTTTTTCGGCATTTCTTCCAGTCCACTATATTTCCCCTTTGCTACTTAAAATGCTACGTAATCAATAATACAACAAAAAAGGACTTGGAGTCAATCCAAATCCTTGATTGTTGATTGAAAGGCCAATCGGCGGGCTTCAATCCGACGTATTTTCGTCGTCTTTCTTGACAACTTTCTTTTGCCAGGACCATTGTCCGCAATGAGGGCATTTCATATAGCGCGTTCTGCCCATGTGCATGGCCGCTGTGACCTTACCGTAGGTGGGCACGTATTTGTGCCCGCATTTGCGGCACTCATAGTAGCCCGCCACTTGCTCGACGCGGAGAGCGAACATTGCGCACACGATGAGTTGTACGAAGCCAACGCCGAGGAGGACGAAGAATATCCACCTTTTTGCGGCGTCCCCTACGAACATCGAGCCTACCGCCACCATCGCCGCCAAAAAGACGATGGACGCTACGCCGATGACGATTTCCATTTTGAGGAGCCGTTTGTCTGCCGCTTCTTTTTGTTTTACCATTTCGATGAGGTTTTGCTCTATTTGTTTATTATATTCCTTGTTTTCCATGTTCAGTTCTTCCCCCGAAAGTAATTCGTTTACGGTGATGCCGAGCAGGTCGCACAAGTCCAGCATGATGGCCGAATCGGGCAGCGATCTGCCGCATTCCCACTTGGAGACGGCTCTATCCGTCAGGCCGAGTTTCTCGGCTAATTGCATTTGCGTGAGTTTTTTTTGTTTTCTGCGTTCCGCGATGAATTTTCCGATTTTGATTTGATCCATTTTCCTCACCTCCTCTTGTTTGCACTATAGCACATCCGTCCCCGAATGTCTACATACCGTTGGTTGAGTTGGGCAAGAAACGCCTTTTTCTACCGTCGGTAGGGCAGGTCAACCGTGCGTCGTGTTCGATGGCGGGTTGCCACCATCGGGCGATTGGTATCAAAAAACCCCCGACGTCGGGGGCTTTGCGTGCCAAATGCGCGTTTTTATTCGCCGAGCGGGCTGTCGGGCGTTTCTTTCTGCTGGCGTTTTCGTCTGACGGCGCGCAGAATGCACACCACGATGGCGATGACCAAAATGAGCATAGTCAGGTACATCAAAGCCGTCTTGAACATGGTCGCCCACGAGGCCATTCGTGCCACGGCTCTCGGGAAGTCGGGGTTTTTGAGCATCACGATGACCAGGCTGTTTTCCACGTAGTCGGCCGCCGCCAAGCCTACGGGCATGGCCAAAAAGAAGTTGGGCTTGCCGTGCAGTACAATCCACAAGAAAGAGAAGAACAGGGTGTAGAAGATGGGGTAGAAGAAGTCCAGGGGCAGTTGCACTTCCAGATAGACGTGTTTGGCCTCGGGACTGAGCCAATCGACGAAGGCGTGCGCGTCTTCCACCGTATAGCCCGTGGTGCACATATCGAAGGCATGGATGGGCGGATTGCCCGCTTCGATCTTGGGTATCAGCACGAAGTTCATCACGCAGCAAATGACGATAGTTGCGACGCCGCTGGCGATGAGGATGCCGAGGATTGCTTTTTTGCGAATAGACAAGGGTTTCATAGGTTCGAGGTGGGTTTGCGCCCCTTTACAGTATAGTCCGCTTTGCTTGGCGGTGCTATTCTTCTTTGCGGAATACTTGCAGCAAGTCGACCACGTAACGTTGCCCGCGCGCGTCGTAGAGGGTGCGCGTGTACGCCCCGCGTTGACCGTTGACCTTCTCCGACCAAATGCCGTTTGCCGCGGCCGCGGGCGAGGCCACCAACTTGCCTTCTTCTTCCGTGCTTTCGACCAGAATGCCTTTCTCGGCGAGCAAAGGCGCCACCATCTTGTAGGTGAGGGCGCAGTCCTCGCCGCTGGCTACGCGCACGCGACGCAACAGTTCGGTCAAGGATATACCCTCCGCTTCGTATTGCACGTCGGCCATCTTGCTTTGGTCGTAGACGAAGGGCGCTTTTTCGCGTCTTTGTCCGCCCGATTTCCCGCCTGCCGCGATGAGCGCTTTCAGTTTGCCGTTGACGTATTCGAGGCATTTGCCGATGCGCACGTTTTTGACGAGGTCACTTTCGGGCACTTCTTCGTCGGTCAGGGGGTTGACGCCCCGCGCCATCTTTTCGATATAGACTTGCGCGTGTTTGAGGATATCGATATCTTCCATTGTGCTTTCTCCTTCGTCGGTATATTACTATATTAACACACTCCGAGGCGCATTGCAATAGCGCCTCGCAAAAAGAGGGCGCGTCGGGCGTTGCTTTTACGCGAAAACCGATCGGGGTGCGACCTATCGAGAATATTTTTATAAGAATTGCCAAAAAGCGTGCATAACGGGATAAAATGTAGTATAATGTGGTGGGAAAAAGCGAGACCGCTTCGTCCCGTCCCCCAGAAATCTTTTAAGAGAGGTGCATATATGGCAAAAATCGATTTAAGCAAATACGGCATTACCGGCACTACCGAAATCGTGTACAATCCTTCCTACGAACTTTTGTTCGAGGAAGAGACGCGCCCCGACCTTACGGGCTACGACGTGGGCAGAGTGAGCGAGTTGGGCGCCGTCAACGTCATGACGGGCGTCTATACCGGCCGTTCCCCCAAGGACAAGTTCATCGTCATGGACGACAATTCCCGCGACACCGTGTGGTGGACGAGCGAGGGGTACAAAAACGACAACCATCCCGCGTCCGAGGAGACTTGGGCGGCGGTGAAGAAGATCGCCATCAACGAGTTGTCCAACAAGCGTCTGTTCGTCGTGGACGCGTTCTGCGGCGCCAACAAGGACACCCGTATGGCCGTGCGCTTCATCATGGAAGTGGCGTGGCAAGCCCACTTCATCAAAAATATGTTCATTCAACCCACTGCGGAGGAGTTGGCCGATTTCGAGCCCAACTTCGTGGTGTACAACGCCAGCAAGGCCAAGGTGGACAACTACAAGGAGCTCGGCCTCAACAGCGAGACCGCGGTCGTGTTCAACATCACCTCGCGCGAGCAAGTCATCATCAACACTTGGTACGGCGGCGAAATGAAGAAGGGTATGTTCTCTATGATGAACTACTACCTGCCTTTGAAGGGCATCGCGGCCATGCACTGCTCGGCCAATACGGATATGGACGGCAAGAATACCGCCATCTTCTTCGGTCTGTCCGGCACGGGCAAGACCACCTTGTCCACCGATCCCAAGCGTTTGCTTATCGGTGACGACGAACACGGCTGGGACGACAACGGCGTCTTCAACTTCGAGGGCGGCTGCTACGCCAAGGTCATCAACTTGGACAAAGAGAGCGAGCCTGATATCTACAACGCCATCAAGCGCAACGCCTTGTTGGAGAACGTCACGTTGGACGCCAACGGCAAGATCGATTTCGCCGACAAGTCCGTCACCGAGAATACCCGCGTGTCCTATCCCATCACCCATATCGAGAAGATCGTGCGCCCCGTGTCTTCGGCGCCCGCGGCCAACAACGTCATCTTCCTGTCGGCCGACGCGTTCGGCGTGTTGCCTCCCGTGTCCATTTTGACGCCCGAGCAAACGCAATACTACTTCCTGTCCGGCTTCACCGCCAAATTGGCGGGCACCGAGCGCGGCATCACCGAGCCTACGCCCACCTTCTCGGCGTGCTTCGGCCAAGCCTTCCTCGAGTTGCATCCCACCAAGTACGCGGCGGAATTGGTCAAGCGTATGCAACAGTCGGGTGCTAAGGCCTACCTCGTCAACACGGGTTGGAACGGCACGGGCAAGCGTATTTCCATCAAGGATACCCGCGGCATCATCGACGCCATTTTGGACGGCGCCATCAAGACCGCGCCCACCAAGACCATTCCGTATTTCAACTTCGAGGTGCCCACGGCGTTGCCCGGCGTAGATCCCGCCATTCTCGATCCCCGCGACACCTACCAAGATCCCTCCGTGTGGGATGCCAAGGCCCAAGACCTCGCGGGTCGTTTCATCAAGAACTTCGACAAGTACACGACCAACGAAGCGGGCAAGGCTTTGGTGGCCGCCGGCCCTCAACTCAAATAAAATAGAGGGTGAAATGGGCGATGGCAAGGGCTGTCCGCGATTTCGCTCGCGTCACGTACACAGAGTACGTTAGGCGCTCGGCTCAATCGTTTGCACACCCTTGCTCTCATCCCATTTCCCCGCTCGATTTTATTTGAGTTACCATATAAGCGGCGTCGCAATTCTCTACAATTTGTCTGCTTGCTTGTTTATTTAAGGCAGTAGACGAGGGCGATTGAGCGGGCTGTTCATTTCCTCGCTCGCGTCACTTGCCCGTAAAAACAATAAAACAAAAAGGCGTCTTCAATGATTGAGGATGCCTTTTCAATACTAATTTTTTCTCCGATTTGGTAATAACACATTTTGTACCGTTTTATTCCGTTCATATTGACAATTACAAGGGAAAATGGTTATAATATATTTGCCAAATTCGGGTTGCGTTTCGGCGCAACTTTACTAAAACAGCCTTTTTGAAAAGGTGCACTATTTTTATTTTGAATGTCGCACAAAAGGTAGCGAGTGCTATCATCGTGTTTACAACGACATTTCTTTGTAATCATATTGCATTTTGGATGTTTTAGTAACGAGTTTGGCGACTTATGCGATGGTGGCACCTACATTTGCCGCTTTCGCAAGAAGGCGGCATCTTATTACCAAAACACGATGCCGCTTTAATCTTCGGATTAAGGCGGTTTTTGTTACAAAAGGAGATTGCTTATGAAAAAAGTTTTGATGACTGTAATCGGAATTATTATCGTGCTGTCGGTTTGTTTTATCCTTGTCGCTTGCGGCGAGGCGCATAACGATATAATCACCATTGAACCGCAAGAGATTATAATTGCCCCCCCGAGTAATAACGACGAGATCGAGACGCACGAGCATACTTTTGCCATCGAATGGGAACACGATAGTAATTTTCATTGGCATAGCTCTACCTGTGGGCACGACGTTGTTTCGGATAAAGCCGAACATAA
The DNA here is from genome assembly GCA_017394805.1 of Clostridia bacterium. Taxonomy (NCBI): domain Bacteria; kingdom Bacillati; phylum Bacillota; class Clostridia; species Clostridia bacterium. Next base: position 32,528 of record JAFPXC010000009.1, read on the forward strand.
TTGGAGTAAATACACTATGACTAAAGCACCGCTCTGCGCATCTTCGGGAACAAAAGAGCGCACGTGCGTTTGTGGAGAAAAAGAGGTGGCTGTCATCCCCCCTCTTGATCATAATTATTCGGAAACTGTTACCGAGCCCACTTGTACAGAACAGGGATATACAACACACGTTTGCATCCGTTGTGGGGTAACCTATGTGGACAATTATACACTGGGAGAGCATAGATGGGGCGATTGGTACTATACCAGACAACCCACCTGCACAAATAAAGGATATCGACTGAGAAAATGTGATAGTTGCAATATGAGCGAGAGCGACGAGCCTCCTGCATTGGGGCATACGGGTTCTTGGCATATTGCAAAGAAAGCTACGTGTACGCCCGGGAAAGAAGATTGTATTTGTACGCGGTGCAATCAATATGTTGTATATTATACATCCCCTTCATTCGAACATAATTATGATGATACGAATAATCAATGTACACATTGTGGCGAATTTAAGCCTACCGAAAATCTCTTTTCCTTTTATCAATATGACGAATTCACAAACAGTCAAAGTGTGTGTGTTAGTAATCCGCTGCGAAGTTATATATATACAAATAACAGGCAATATATTTATATCAAAAGACTTTCCATTCCATCTAGTTATAATGGAATCCCCGTAACCACAGTGGGACCCTCGTCGGTTAGTGCAGGAACACCATTGTTGATGGCTTCGGTTACCGATCTTTTCATTCCGGATAGTATAACCGAAATCCAAAGCAAAGCGTTTGATTATTTTTCTCAAGTAGAGAACATATCTATAGGGAGCGGATTGATTTCCTCGTTAACTCCGTTTACAAGTCTCAACAATCGTACGACAATAGAAGTATCAAAGAAGAACCCGAAGTATCATAGCGAAGGGAATTGTATTATTGATACGGAAAATAAAATCCTCGTTTTGGGCGGAGCAAATAGTATTATTCCGACCGATGGGAGTGTAACAAGTATTGGAGCAAACGCATTTTATAAAATTTCCTATGATGAAAAATCCTGTGCATTCCCGCTAAAAGGTCTGCGAGAAATATCCATTCCAGATAGCGTAGTAAGTATCGGACCTGCGGCTTTTGCTTACTGTGGAGAATTAACAACGCTATATTTAGGCGAGGGTGTTACGGATATCGATCCGAAGGCGTTCTATCGCTGTTTCAATATAGATTCAATTGTTGTTTCAAATGCAAATCAAGCATACAGTTGCAATGGCAACTGCCTTATTGAAGTATCCACTAAAACTTTGTGTTTGACCGGCAAGGGATTCGCAATCCCAACCGATGGAAGTGTAAGTCAAATAGGAGCACACGTATTCAGTGGGAACGATGGAATAACTAGTATCTATATTCCTGCTTCCATCGTGTCAATAGGGAAAGATGCGTTTTATTATTGCTCAAATCTGAAAGATATGTATTATGGCGGCACAAAAGATGCTTGGTACAAAATTCATGGATTCGACCACTGGGATTACCAGCTCGGTACAAACATAGTTCATTGCACCGATGGAGATGTAACGTGGTATCATAAATAATAACATAAAAAGGAGGATACAAATATGAAAACGATCGTATTATACGGAAGAGGCAACACAGGCAAATCGACCGCTATCAGACGATTCTTTGATAAATACGTTAAGGATAATTCCTCGTATACCATCATCAAAGAAAGCATTGAAGCCGTCGACATTCGGATAAAAGCCGTCTGCAATGGGAAAACAGTAGGAATTATTTCTCACGGCGACAATGAGTATTGCGCACAAGACGGGTTGGATTATGTCGGAGATTGCGACATCTTGATTTGTGCAAGTCGAAGCAAAGGTGCGCCAAAAGATCTGATAAAACGTAAAAGCAACGAAATTATATGGATCGAAAAGGAAACGCTATACGCAGATGGCATTATTCCGTCGGGTGAAATACAATGGTTGCAAGCGGAACAAGCCGAAAATGCCGCGACAAGGATAAACAACGAGATACTCCAACTTTTGTTGAAATAAGATTACTACAGAAGCACAATCTTTTTTGCGGTTGGCAAAAGAATGAGGAAACACACGAAAAAGGCGTCTTCAAACGGTTTGAAGACGCCTTTTTCGTGAGATTTTCGATAACGGCTATTCGTCCTTTTGGTGCGCCAAAGCCGCCAGCGTTACCACCTTTTCGGTGCCATGCGCGTCTTCGACGGTCAGTTGATAGAGGATAAGGCGGGAGCCTTCTTGGGGCAAGGCCGACACGCGGCCGTTGTCATTGGTCAACTCGTTGCCGTCCAATATGCTCATCGTTATTTGATAGCCTTCGCCTTGCCTCAGCAAGTCGTATTCTGCCTTAACGCAGTCCACGAACTTCCACCACATTTCCAAATCGTTTTCGAGCATGGGTTGGGGGCAGTCTTTGGCGGTGTAGAAGTGATGCCCGACCACCCGTTCGATGGGCAGGTCGTACTGTTGCATAAGGTGCGCCACCAACTTGGCGGTCAGGTGCCAGGTGTACCATATATCCGAGCCTTTGTTGACGCAGGTCTCTATGCCGATGGACGTGCGGTTGCCGCCCTTGGTGCACAGCCGCCCCTCCGCCACTTGTGCGTAGCACCACCACGTCTTGGCCATATAGTATTCGCTGTCCACTATCTTGTAGGCGAAGCCCATATCGTTGAGCCAATAGGGGTCGGTCACCTTTTTGGTGGCTTCCGTGGTGCCCGTGGGCACGGCTATCGTGGTTTCCACGCCGTTGATGGTGTATTTGGAATTGGCCGAAATGCCCCATTCGGGGTAGACGGGGTCGTCCTCGTGGTACGTTACGCCCGTCGGCAGCCAAGTCAGCACGCTCGACGCGCCCGTGCCGTCGCCCGCGTGATAGGCGATAAGGCCGTTGTCCAGAATGTGATAAATGCGGTCGCCGTCGGTGCCGACCACGTAGTGAATGCTGGTGCCGCCCGTGCCGTTGGCGAAATAGCCCGCGTGGAACACCGCGCCAGCCGACGCGTTCATATTGCCCGTGTAGTGCACGGTGATGAATTCCACACCGTCCAATGCGCCGCCGTGGTTGTCCGACACGCCCGCCTGCACGGCTTCGTAGTCGGTGTTGACCGCATAATCGTAGTTGTAGAGTATCTTGCTGACGCTCTCTATCAAATCGGTATAATACGCGGGCGTGCCCGAGCCGATGCCGAGGTTGCGCCATTCGATGGTGCTGTTGTTGGCGCATATCAAGGTCTTGACGAGGTCGGGCGTATTTTGGTCGTACACGGTCACGCCGAAGTCGAACGATAGTTGCGGCCGCTCTGTCGCTTTGACGCGCACGGTGGCGTAGCCTTCCTCGACGCCCGTTACGTTGCCCGCTTGGTCTACGGTGGCTACCGACGTGTCAAGGCTCTCCCACGTGAGCGCGTCGGTCGCCGTCCCGCGAATATAGGCTGTGGCCAGCAGTTTGATTTGCTTGCCCGCTTCCACGAAGGATTGCGTATCGTAGGCGACTTCGATGCGATTGCGTTGCAAGGTGGCGGGGCAGCCCGCAAAGGCGTCCTCGGCGATGGTTTGCACGCTTTCGGGGATAAAGATCGAGGTCAACGTCGTGCAATTCGCAAAGGCTTTGGCGCCGATGGTGACGATGGTGTCCGGCAGGTCTATCTGCGTGAGCGCCGTATCCGCGGCGAACGCGTTGGGCAATATCGTGCTCACCGTCTTGCCTTGATACGCGTTGGGCACGGTGACGTGCGACAAATAGACGGCGTTGCCCACCGACACGCCCAAGGTGCCGTCGTCCAAGGGGTAGAAGGACAAATAACTCGTCTCGGGCTCTGCGCCCACCCACTTGCCGAGATTGACGATCTTGCCGTCGGACAGGGTGACTATCACATAGCCGTCCTCGTCGGTGACGATGCTCTCGATGCCTACGCCGTCCGTACCGTTGATACCATCCGTACCGTTGGTGCCGTCCTGCCCGTTCGTTCCATCTTTGCCGTCTTTGCCGTCGATACCGTCGGTTCCGTCCTTACCGTTTTCGCCGTCCTTACCGTCTTTACCGATGGCTTTGGCCGTGGTCGCCACGCCGTCGATCACCCAATACCCATCTTCGTTGATGGCGATGGTGGGGGAGTGGCCGTCTTTCCCGTCTTTCCCGTCCTTGCCGTTGACGCCGTTCGCCCCGTCTTTTCCATTGATGCCGTCCAACCCGTTGGCGACGAAAAATGCGTAGGTGGTGCCGTCCGTATAAAAGACGGTATATGTGTCCACGCCGTCCGCCGAGGCGGTTTTCTCTATGCGGTCGATGGCCTTGCCGCTTTGCGTTTGCGCGGACGTGTTTTCCTTTCCGTTTTCAGTCGCAGAGGGCGAGGTCGCGGTGCCGTCCGTCGACGGTTTCGTGCCGAGCGGGGCAGAGCACGCCGAGAGCGCCACTACGCTCGTTATTACGATTACGATACATAGCCAAAGACAAAACTTTTTCATGCTTAACTCCTGCTATCTAATGATAGCACAAGCAACAGCGTTCGTCAATATGCCAAATCTTAGCAGTAGACCCCGCAAGGCTTAGCCTTGGGGGTGTTTCGCTCGCCTTCGCATCCTTTCGCGCAAAGAAAAACCCGACCGCCGTCGCAGTCGGGTATTCGTTATAACGTAATCCGTCAAATATCGTTCAAATCGTCGAGCCAAGCGGTCGCCGAAATATCCGAAGGCATTTGCCACTCGCCGCGCGGGGACAAATCGATCGCGCCCACCTTGGCTCCGTCCACCGAGCAACTGCGCTTGAATTGCTGGCTGAAGAATCGCTTATAAAAGCGCACGAAGGCGTCCTTGAGGGCTTGTCTGTCCACCGACGGGAAGGCGCACGCGGCCACGCGGAACAGTTTGGAGGGTGTCATACCCCAATAGACGACGTGGTACAGAATGAAATCGTTAAGCTCGTATTTGCCCACGATTTCTTCCGTCTTTTGCTCGATTTGCCCCCCTACGTTGGGTAGCAATTCGGGACTGATGGGGGTAGCCAGCACCGAGGTCAGCACCTCGCCGAGCGCTCCTTTTTCCTTCTTGGCTATCTCGCCTATGACGCATTGCATCAAGGTCTTGGGCAAGGTGGCGTTGACGCCGTACATACTCATATGGTCGCCGTTGTAGGTGCACCACCCCAAGGCGATCTCGCTGAGGTCACCTGTGCCGATCACCAGCCCGCCCACCTGGTTGGCGACGTCCATCAGCACCATAGTGCGCATACGCGCCTGCGCGTTCTCGAAGGTGACGTCCGCCGTATTGGCGTCGTGCCCGATGTCCTTGAGGTGCTGTCGGACGGCGGCGGCGATATTGATCTCGCGGCAGGGCACGTTCAACGCGTTGCACAACGCCAAGGCGTTATTCTTGGTGTGGTCGGTAGTGCCGAAGCAGGGTAGAGTCAGGCACACGAGGGCTTCGCTTGCTTTTAGGCGCAACAGGTCGCACGCTTTGCGGCAAACGAGCAACGCCAGGGTGCTGTCCACACCGCCCGACACGCCCAACACCATTTTATTTACGTGGATATGGCGCAACCTTGCGGCCAAGCCCTGCGCTTGCATGGAGAGGATCTCGTCGGCAATTTTGGCCTTTTCTTTGGCGGTTTGCGGGATAAAGGGGCTTTTGGGCCACCCTGCAAGGTGCGTAGGCGTCAATTCGTCATAGGCGAATTCGTTGCCCACCGCGTCGCGGTCTATCTCGGGCAGGGTGTGCGTGCGCCGACGCAGGAAGGTAATGCCCGCCACGTCGACCACGGCGTCCACGCTCGCTTTGCCGAACGGCTCGCCTGCGGCAAGCACTTCGCCGCACGAAGCGATGATCTTTTGCCCGCCGAACACGTAGTCGGTGGTGGATTCGTCAGCACCGGCGTCCACGTAGACGTAGGCCGCTTTACATATCTTCGAGATGGTTTTTACCTCTTCCGTGCGCGCTTCGGCCGCTCCGACGACGAGGGGCGTAGCCGCCAAATTGCAGATGACGGTGGCGCCTGCCTCGACCAACGCGTTATGCGGGGCGCGGATAGACGTCAATTCGTCGCCGAATTCCACGCCGATGATGAGGTTGGGCACGTTGACGCACGCGAAGACCTGCGTGCCGCCGAAAGGCACTTCGTCTTGGCCGCAGAGGGTGATGAACTGCGCTTGGTCGGGTGAGGGCGAAAAATGCCTCGTTTCCGAGGCGGTCAAATACCGTTTGGCCACCACGCCCAACACGGCGCCGCCCTTGACGACGGCGGCTGCGTCGTACAGTCTGTCGCCCAAAACGAGGGGCAGACCGACCACGCTTACCACGTCCAGCGAGGCTGTTTCGTCGATGATGGCGCCGAGCGCTTGCTCGCACGATACGAGCAGGGCGCCCTCATAGACGATGTCTCCGACGGTACTGCCGCAAAGTCCCAATGCGGGCGTCACCACGACGCGGCCACCCGCTTTATCCGCTTTGCGGATGCCTTCGATGATGGCCTCGGCATTCGCTTGGGGGTTAGCCACCGTAAGCGAATGCGAGAGGGCCGTTATTTTGATAAATCCGTCTTTCATACGATTGCGTTATTCGGTTTTGGGCGGCAAGTTGCCGTTGTCGTCCACGGTGTATTGCGCCGCGTAATCCACTTGCTGCCACTTCTTGTTGGGCGCGAAGAGGAACTTGGTGCTCACGGCTTCGCCGATGAGTTTGAGCGCATTGGACAAAGCCGCCGCGTCGTCGATATCCAAGGCAAAGGGCACTTCGCTGTAGGCGGCGTACTTGGCCATCGAATAGTGATGGTATTGTCTGGGGTTGTATGCGTTGGGCTCCAAGCACAGGTGCAGACGCAACTTGTCGTTGTTGAGGGTGATACGCGCGATGAGTTTGCTGCCTTGACGGAAACTTTCGCCCGCGTTGGCGATCTTGCTACTGACGCGGCTATAGAGGAAGAAGGTGTTTTTGATATTGCTGTAGTATTTGCGCTGTCTGTCGGTGGCGGCGATCAACTTCTTCTCAAACGCGGTGTACGCGTTGAAACGGGGATCGTTCATCACGGCGTCCAACTCGATACGACGGCGGTCGAGGTTGGCCTCTTCGGCTTGGTCTTGCGCTTCCTCGTCCTCGGCCTCTTGCATCATGGCCATCAACGCCTTCTCGTCTTCCGACAATTCGGGTGATTTCTCTTCCTCTTGGGGCACTTCCTCTTGGGGTTGCTCCTCGGGTTGTTCTTCCTCTTTGGCTTCCTCTTCTTGGGGCACTTCCTCGTACAGACCTTCGGGCAGCGGCTCACCGCCGAACAAAGGCTTCTTCACCCGCTCTTTCTTTTCCTCTTGAGGTTGCTCTTCTTGCTCCTCTTTTACCTCTTCTTGGGGGACCCCTTCCTCTTGAGGTTGCTCCTCGGGTTGTTCTTCCTCTTGAGCCTCTTCGCCCGTGGGATTGTAGATAGAGGACACCAAGTCTTCGACGGCTTTATTGCTGTCGATGGCGATGCCTTCCTCGGCTTCCTCGGGTTGCTCCGCTTGGACTTCCTCGGGCTGTGCTTCGACCTCTTCGACGGGGGCTTGCACTTCCGCTTCTTGGGGCTGTTCTTCCTCTACGGGCGCTTCTTCCGTCGCTTCGGGGATTTCTTCCTCTTGGGGCACTTCCGCTTCTTGGGGTTGCTCGACCTCGCCCACGTCTATATCCAATTCGTCCGCCAAGGTTTCTACGGGCGCTTCGTCGATGTCGGCCAAGTCTTCGGGCATTTCTTCCGCTTGCTCTTCTTGTTGCTCTTCCTCGGCAGGGGCTTCCTCAACCTCTTCTATGGGTTGCTCTTCTTCGACGAGTTCGAGTTCTTCCTCAGCGGGAGTTTCTTCAGCCTCTTCTTCGGCAACGGGCTCTTCTTCCGCGGGTTGTTCCTCGATAGGTTCTTCTTCCTCTACGGCTTCCTCGGCAGGGGTTTCTTCCTCAACGATTTCCTCTTGAGGTTCTTTCGCAGAATCTTCTTCGACGAGTTCGAGTTCCTCTTCAGCGGGAGTTTCTTCAGCCTCTTCTTCGGCAACGGGCTCTTCTTCCGCGGGTTGTTCCTCGATAGGTTCTTCTTCCTCTACGACGTCCTCGGCAGGGGTTTCTTCCTCTGCTTGCTCTTCTTGGACTTCCTCTGCGGGTTGTTCTTCCTCAACGATTTCCTCTTGAGGTTCTTTCGCAGATTCTTCTTCGACGAGTTCGAGTTCTTCCTCTTGGGGTTGCTCTTCCTCTACGACGTCCTCGGCAGGGGTTTCTTCCTCGGCGGGTGCTTCTTCGATTTCTTCCGCGGGTTGCTCCTCAACCTCTTCCTCAACGGGTTCTTCGGCTACCTCTTGAGGTTGCTCTTCAACGGGTTGTTCTTCCTCTGCGATGGGCGCGACTTCCGCTTGCTCTTCGTTTTGGGGCGCTTCCACCTCAAAGGTTTGCTCTTTGATGAGACCTTTCTCTATCAAAGCGTCCGTGGTTTCGTAGGGGAGGGCGTAGTCCTCTTGGGGGATCTCGCCTTGTTTCAGTCCGCCGAGTTTTTCCACCGCGGCGGCGATCAAGTCCAACGCGTACTTGGCGCGACGGTCGTTCGTAATACGATAGAGGCAGGGCACTTTGGCGTACTTCTTGGCCGTGGCCTCTTTCACCTTATACTTGGTGTCCGCGTAGTCGGCGGCGTCCAGGGCAAGGTACAGATACAAGGTCTTGCGGCGCACGTTGAGTTTGGCCAACTGGTTGCGCCCCACGTTGAAACTGTCGTATTGCCAACTGACGCGACTACGCACTTTCGTGTAGCTCAACAGCGCGTTCTTCAGTTGGGTGTAGTAATCCTTGGTATAGTCGGGGGCTTGCGCCAACTTGGCGGTGAAGGATTTGACGAAACGCACGCGTACTTCTTTGCCCGTCTCGTCCACACGCACCACTTCGAGCACCTCGTCCTCGTCTTCGCCTTCTTCCTCGGCTTCTTCGTCCTCGACGTCTTCGTTTTGGGGTTCTTCTTCGACGAGTTCGAGTTCCTCTTGCGGTTGTTCCTCTACGACTTCTTCGACTTGTTCTTCGATGACCTCTTCCTCTTGGGGGACTTCTTCAACGGGTTCGGGTTCTTCTTGGGGGACTTCTTCGACCTCTTCAACGGGTTCTTCCGCTACGGGCTCGGCTTCCTCTTGGGGCGCTTGTTCCTCTTTGGGCGCGGCGGCACCGTATTTCACCGATATATCGTACACTTTCTTGCGACGCCGTTCGATGGTGCGAGTAGCCTTGGCCATTTCCTCTTGGCGTTTTTCTTTCTGCTTGTGCAGCACGGCGACCAATACGACGACGATGCAGATGACGGCGAATGCGATGCACAAGCCGATGGCGAAGTACTTGGTCAACAATTCTTGTTTGGTGATGGCTGATGCGACAGCGCTCAAAATACCCATAGTAGGCCTCCTAAAAATGATTTTACGCGCGAGCGTAATAGATAACTATTATCATTATATACTAAAAAAAACCATTTTTCAATAGCGAAACGCACCAAATTCGGCAATTCTCGTATTTTTTTGCGCGAAAAACAGATCGCTACCGCCGACGGCAACTGCGAAGGAAGGCGCGAGTTTTCGCCGAATCGCGGTATATAGGCGCGTATTTCCCCGTATAGGCGTCGGTCGGATACGGCGCGACCCTTGCCGACGAAGGTCGCTGTCGGCGCGGCACGCGCGGGCGATACGCCTGCGGTGGCCGTTTTCGTTTTCGCTCCCAAATCTATCGTGGTACGCAATTCCCCCTTGCGTCATACGCGGGCGGCGTGGAAGGCATATGTACGTCCGCCTCACCGGACGTGCTGAACGACGTCGCATCCTACGTGAACGTCAAAGCGCACGGCACGGGACGCAAGGATATGGTTTTTCTTGGTGGGTAGCGTCGCCGTTTGCCCCCAACCGTAGGGGGGCTTTTCCATACCAAACTGGCAGTTTTTCGGGTTTTCGCCGCGCGACTTGCCGCTCCTTCGCGAAATGGGGTATTGACCTTTGTAACACAAGGTGGTAGACTATAGATGAGCGAAAGGCACTTTTCTTCCCTGCCTTCGACCGCGAGTGGTGCTTTGCGCCCAAACAACACAAGGAGGTGGCGTTATGCATTTCATTTTCTTCGGCCCGAGTAGCGCGGACGCGGCGGAACGAGTCGCCCGTGCTTATCAGGAATTGCGGCATACCAACAATTTCAACTGGACGTTTATCTTCATTCTGGCGGTGGTGTTCTACGTCTATTGGAGCGAGATCAAGAACAAGAACTACGACGCCATCGTGGCGGGCGTTGCCTTGTACTCCGTGCATTGGTTCTACGAGATCATGAACGCCGTCATCGGCAAGGCGACGGGCAACCCCTTGTGGTGCGTGTCGGCCGAGAGCACGACCTTTATCCTATTGATAGGCGTGTGCTGGGAATTGTCCATGATGTTCTCCATAGCGGGCATCATTTCCTACAAAATGCTCGGTGACGATCCCGACAAGATACTCTTCCAACGAGGCAAATTCAAAATATCCATGCGTTTGGTGGGCGCTATCGGCATGGCGCTATTGTTTGCGCTCATCGAGTCCTTCCTCGCCGGCACCGAGAACGGCTCGTTTATATGGGTGTACAAGTGGTGGGGCGTGTTGCCCGTGTTCATCACGACCTACGTGCCTTTCTTCCTCGCCGCCAACTACGTGCCCAAGATGAAGCCCAAGGCCAAGAAGATCTTTCTCTTCTCCTTGGTGGGGCTCAATATCCTATTGCTGGCCATTCTCATTCCGTTGGGTATTATCTAAGCGCGCTCAACGACTACGCGCCCCGAAACCGACGTTTCGGGGCACTTTGTTTTGCGTTGCAAGCATTCTACAACGCCAAGGTGGGCGTGGCGGCGTTCCCCGCGTACATAGAGTCGATGGCGAGATAGATTTGATAGGCCAAGGTCATGCGGTAGTTTTCGTCCGCGAGCAGCGCCTCGTCCTCGCGGTTGGACAAAAAACCGCACTCCACGATGGCGGCGGGGCAGGGCGCGTTCTTCAGCAGGTAGTAATCACCCCACAACGGCTCGAATTGCCGCCCAACGTTGGGTAGGTTTTGGGTACGATTGAGGTGGGATTGTATGGCTTCCGCCAAGGGCATGTCTTCCTTTTTGTCGTAGAAAACCTGTATGCCCCTGCGGTATTCGGAAGGGTAGAAGTTGCAATGCACGGACACCGCGAGATCTGCCTTTGCCCCCTCGATGGCGTTTAGGCGCATATCCATATCCCGCCGCTTGAGCGAGCCGGCTTCGACGGGCGCGCGGTCGGTGCGTCTGGTCATCACGGTCTTGTAGCCCGCCCCCCGCAGGTAGGCTTCCAGATACTTGGCGACCGAGAGGTTGACGTCGCTTTCTTTGAGGTGCAGGCGTAGCCCCGTGACGCCCCCGTCGTACCCGCCGTGACCGGCGTCTATGGCCACCACGACGGCTTGCGCTTGCCCCGTGAAATTGGGCGAGAGAAAGACCAAAGCGGTCAGCAGGCACACGAGGATCGCCGCTACGGCCGCCGTGAGTTTGTATTTGGAAAGGTTGAATACCGAAAACATACGCGCTCCTTATAAATCGATGAATATCGCCCGTTCGGCAAAAAACGACGGATTTCCCGTGTTTTCGCCGTTTTTAACCCCCCAAAACGTACAGTTTCCCACTTATCCACATAGTTATCCACATCGGCGTGCATAAATGTGGGTAAACGTCGGAGGCTTGCCCGTACTATTGTATGACGGCGACTCGCGGGCTATGCCATCGCGCCGCAAAAGGGGTTGCAATGCGAAAAAAGGCGCGAAAAGTCGCATTATTAGTAGCAAAAATATTGTGTTCCGCGCGGTTTTAATATATAATATAGGTAAAATGGGAGATTATCCGATGAGCCTATACCCTACCATTCAAACACCGATGAGCAAAGAAGAGGCGCGTGCGTTGGACGCGTTGGTCTTGGCCTACGTGGGCGACGGCGTGCAGTCCTTGTACGTCCGCACCTATTTCGCCGCGACGGTGGGCGGCAAGGCGGGGGCGCTGCATAGCTTGGCGGTGGGCAAGGTATCCGCCGTCGCGCAAGCCGAAGAGGTGGACGCCATACGCCTTTTGTTCAACGAGGAAGAGGACGCGGTGTATCGCACGGCGCGCAATCACAAGAGCAAGTCCACGGCCAAAAACGCCAGGGTGTCAGACTACCGCAAGGCGAGCGGCTTGGAGGCCGTGTGGGGATATCTCTACCTGACGGGACAAAATGAGCGCTTGGGCGAATTGCTGTCCTTTGCGCACGGATTCGAGGATTAGTTATGATTATAGAAGGCAGAAACGCAGTACGGGAAGCATTGAACGGCGAAACGACCATCGACAAGATCTTGGTGGCCAAGGGCGTGCAGGACGGCAGTTTGGGCGCGCTCATCGAGGCGGCCAAAGACCGCCGCATCCGCGTATCGTTCGTAGACAAAGCCGTGCTGGATCGCGAGAGCGTCACCAAGCACCATCAAGGCGTCATCGCCTACGCGACCGATTTCGATTATTGCACCTTGGACGATATTCTCCAAAACAAGCGGGGCGAAAAGCACTTCATTCTCATCTTGGACGAGATAGAGGATCCGCACAATTTCGGCTCCATCGTGCGTGTGGCCGAGTGCATGGGCGTGGACGGCGTCGTCATCGGCAGTCGCCGTCAAGTGGCCGTCACCGAGACGGTGGTCAAGACTTCCGCGGGCGCTACGTCCTATATGCGCATCGCCAAGGTAGGCAATATCAACGACGCAATTCGCACCCTCAAAGAGGAGTTTATCACGGTGTACGCCCTCGATATGGACGGCACGCCCCTACAAGAGGCGCGTCTCGACGGGGATATCGCCTTGGTCGTGGGCAACGAGGGCAAGGGTGTCAAGCCCCTCACGCGCAAGTTGTCCGACGGGGCGGTGAGCATTCCCATGTACGGCAACGTGGCGTCGCTCAATGCGTCCGTCGCGGCGGGTATCGCCGTGTACGAGGCCAATCGTCAGCGCAAGTGAACTACCGCGAAGCCACCGACAACGACCTCGTGGTGGGCGCGCGGCAGGACGACGGGTGTCTGGCCGAGTTACAGCGCCGCTACGAGCCTATGATCGTCCAAACGGCCAAGTCTTTTCCCAATATGCAGGAGGACGAGTGCTTGGCCGAGGGCAATATCGCCTTGGTGGAGGCCATCATGCACTTCGACCAAGCGCGCGGCACGCGCTTCGCCACCTACGCCTACGTATGCGTGCGCAATCGCCTGGTGCGTGCGGGCAGGAAGGCGCAGTCCACCTTGGATTGGCAGTCGATGCCCGAGCGGGCGTCCCGTATGCCCTCGCCCGAGGAAACGCTGTTGGACGAGGAAGCGTTCGCGATGCGCAAGGCCGAGGCCAAGCGCAAATTGTCGCGCTTCGAGTACGCCGTGTGGCGTATGCGGATAGACGGCTACACTTACGCCGAGATAGCCGTGGCCCTGTCGACGGCAGAGCGGACGGTGGACGTCAAATCGGTGGGCAACGCCCTCGCGCGTGTGCGCCGAAAACTGAAATAAACGAAACTTCGTGACGGACTTCGTGACGGAAAGAGGATAACGATGAAACGAAAAGAGATACCGATAGAACCCTATTCTTTGACGGAAGGCATAGGCTGTCTGACCTCTCAGCAAGTGGCCGAGCGCGTAGCGGCGGGGCTTGTCAACGGGCAGACTGAGGTGCGCACCAAGAGTTATTGGAAGATTTTCCGCACCAACACCTTTACGCTGTTCAATATCCTCAACGTGTCGTTGGCGCTATTGGTGTGTTTCGTCGGGCATTCGCCCAAGAACGTCACGTTCATCGGTCCCGCCGTCATCAATTGGATCATCGGTATCGTGCAGGAAGTCCGCGCCAAAAAGACCATCGACAAACTTTCCCTTTTGTCCGCTCCCCGCGTCACCGTCATTCGCGACGACCGAGAGTGCGAGATCGCCCTTGCGGACATCGTGATGGACGATATGATGGTACTGTCTGCGGGCGGGCAGGTATGCGCCGACTGCGTGGTGCTCACCGGTTCGTGCGAGGTAAACGAGAGCCTCATCACGGGCGAGAGCGATCCCGTCGTCAAGCAGGTGGGCGACACGCTTCTCAGCGGCAGTTTCCTCGTCAGCGGCAAGGTGGAAACGCGCGTCATCCATATCGGTATGGAGAACTACGTGTCCAAAATATCCTCGGGCGCCAAGTATATCAAGAGCACCAACAGCGAGATCCTGCGCGCGTTGCGCACGGTCATCAAATTGATGTCCATCATCGTGGTACCCTTGGGCGTGCTGCTTTTCCTCAAGCAGTATCTATTACAGCACAATCCCTTGGACGCGTCCATCGTCAGCATGGTCAGCAGTATGTCGGGCATGATCCCGCAGGGCTTGATGGCCTTGTCGTCCACGGTGTTCGCCATCGGTATCATACGATTGAGCCACCACAAGACGCTGGCGCAGGACTTGTATTGCATAGAAACGTTGGCGCGCGTGGACGTGCTGTGCCTTGACAAGACGGGCACCATCACCGAGGGCAGTATGCAGGTGAAGAAGATTTTGCCCGTGACGGACAATTCGCACGAGATCATCGAGCACACGTTGATGGAGTTGGTGGACCTTTTGCCCGACAGCAATCCCACCTACAACGCCGTCAAAGAGTATTGCAAGGATATGCAACGCGAAGAGAAACGCACGCCCAACTACGTGGCGCCGTTTTCGAGCGAGCGCAAGTGGAGCGGCGTGTCCCTTGCCGAGGGCAGTTACATTATGGGCGCCGCCGAATTCGTGTTCCCCACGCGTAGCGAGGATATGCGGTCGCTCTTGGAGCATTACGCCCAAGAGGGCTATCGCGTGCTCGTGCTGGCGCGTAGCGCCGCGCAAATGACCGAATCCGTGTTGCCTGCGGGGTTGGAGTTGATGGCGTACGTCCTCATCAGCGACAAGATCCGCGAGGAAGCCCCCGAAACGTTGCGTTATTTCGCCCAAGAGGACGTGGATATCCGCATCATTTCGGGCGACAACCCCGTGACCGTGTCGGCCATCGCCAAAGAGGCGGGGCTTGCCGATTGCACCTACGTGGATATGTCCACCATCGAGACGGACGAGCAGTTGGTCGACGCCTCACGCCGCTACAAGGTGTTTGGCCGCGTGACGCCCGAGCAAAAACTCAAACTGGTTAAAGCGCTCAAAGCCGACAAGCATACGGTGGCCATGACGGGCGACGGTGTCAACGACGTTTTGGCGCTCAAAGAGGCCGATTGCTCCATCGCCATGGCGTCGGGCAGCGACGCCGCGCGCAACGTGGCGCAACTCGTCCTGTTGGACAGCAATTTCGCCTCTATGCCGCGCATCTTGGCCGAGGGCAGGCGGTCTATCAACAATTTGCAGCGTTCGGCGGCGTTGTATCTCGTCAAGACGATGTATATGGCGCTACTGTCCGTCTTGTTCCTTTTCGTGGGCGACTATCCCTTCGAGCCTACCAATATCACCCTCATCGGCATGGCGACCATTGGGCTCCCCAGCTTTATTCTGGCGCTCGAGCGCAATCACGAACGCGTCAAAGGGCACTTCTTGCAGAACGCGCTGGCCAAGTCTACGCCGGGCGCCATCACCATCGCTTTGGCGTTCGCCTTTTTGCAGTTGATGTTGCGCGTAATGCCCGCGCGTTTCGCCGTTACGGCCGACGAGGTCTCCACCGTGTCCGTTATCGTGCTGGCGTGCAACGGCTTCTTCGTGCTGTTCAACGTCTGCCGTCCCTTCAATTGGAAACACTTTTTGCTATACGTTGCCATGTGGCTCATCTTCGCGACGGGTTGGTTGATGTGCTCGTTGCAAATCAACGTGGCCGGCCATCCGCTCAACCTGCGCAAGTGGAATTTGTTCTCGATGACGCCCATCGGGGATATGACCGAAAACGTGTGGACGTTCATAGGCATAGGCGTCGGGTTCTCGATAGTCGTATTCACGCTGTTTACCTTCCTCGCCAACAAGTACAATATGTTCTCGGCCAAGAAGATGATGCGGGCGTTGCATCTCGAGGATAAGGCGTGAAGGACGCAAAGGCCGCGTTCAAGCGCTTCGTCAAGGCGTGCGCGGCGGAGATTTTTCCCGACCGCTACACGTGTATATTTTGCCAAAAAGAGCTATATACCCCCAACCGTCTGGGGGTATGCGATACCTGTCGCCCGCGTTTGCCCTACGTGGGCGACGCTTTTTGTCTCAAATGCGGTAAGCCGTTTTTGCCCGAGGGCGCCGACGCGCCGCGGGCGGTGGAATTCGATGGGGAAGTGGGGTTTACCGACGGCGAGGGCGACCGCTCGTCGGGCTACTGCGCCATGTGTCGGCGTGGCGAGCGCCATTTCGACCGCGTGCGCTCGGTGTTCGCCTATCAGGGCGAGGTGCGCAAGGCGACGTACCGCCTCAAGTACGGTGACGCGCGCTACTTGGCTCCCTATTTCGGCGCCTATCTCGCCGACCTCTATTTCGACGATCCCGTCGCGGTGGACTTGGTCGTATCCGTACCGTTGTACCGCAAAAGAGAGCGCGAAAGAGGGTACAATCAGGCGCATCTTATGGCGCGGGATTTTGCCGAACGGGCACGGCTTATCTATTTGCCCGAGGCGCTCGTCAAAGTGAAATCCACTTCGTCGCAGACCAAATTGTCCTACCGCGAACGGCAGGACAACTTGGCGGGTGCTTTCATCGCCGATAAAACTCTGGTCAAGGGGATGCGCGTCTTGGTCGTAGACGACGTGCTGACCACGGGCGCCACTATGTCCGAGGTGGCGCACGCGCTCAAAAAGGCGGGCGCCGTGCACGTGTACGGCCTCACGCTGGCCAACGTGGCCGAGCGTTAGCGCGACAGTTCGGTGAGGGGCAGGAGTACGCCTCGTTCCCGCGCCAGGTCGATGAGGTCGGCCGTGATCACGCTGCCTTGCCGCAGTACGACCTCGCCGCGCTGTATCAGGTCGCTTTTTATTTTTCGTCCTATCAAAAAGGAATAATCGCCCGCGATGCGTTTGAGCCCCGCGGTTTGGGGCAGGTTGAACAGGCGTTCTACGTCGGGTTGTTCCCGTTCGGCTTCGTCCCGCGCACTGTCGGTTTTGCGTGCGTAGCGGCGTTTGCCTTTCAGCAGCACCACGTCGCCCACCATGGCGAGACGCGAGGGCGCGATGCGCTCGTCTTCGGTGGTGACGAGGGCGGTCAACTTGCCGTTTTGGTCGCATTCCACTTCTTTCAGATAGCCGTAGTTCGTTCCGTCGGCGTCCACCACCGAGGAGCGGAAAGGGATGAGCGTACAGCGTTGGGCGGATTCGTCCGCGGCGGTCAGGGCAAAGTCCTGTCCCCATTTGACGTCCGCGAAGTCGTAGCGCAGTTCGCGGCAGTAGTTGTCCTCGTCTATGACGGCCACTTGCCCAATGCGACGCATATCCGCGCCGAGGGCAAACGCGCTCACGACGCCCAAGCGGGCGGCGGTGGCGAGGTGTATAACGGGTGTAGCCAGCAGTTCGGTCAAATTCATATCGTCCTCCTTATTCGCCTATCCTTATGCGGGGCGTTTCGCGGCTATACCGCACGGCAAAACATTCGTCAATAATTGACAAAAGAGTATGCGGGGTGGTACAATTCGGGTATGAAAACCTTGTACTTCGATACCGAAACGACGGGTCTGCGCGCGGATGGGTTTATCTTGGGCGGCACGGTATATCCCGGCAAAATATGTCAACTTGCCTACCTCGTAGAGGAAGACGGCGACTTGGTGGCCGCCAAGAACTATTATTTTGCCGTAGACGCCATCGAGCCGGGCGCGACGCGCGTGACGGGGCTGACGCCTTCCATCGTGCGCGATCTGTCCGCGGGGCTTGGGTTTGCCGACCACGCGGACGAGATATGGCGCGACTTTGCCTCGGCGGACGTGTTGGTGGCGCACAATATCACGTTCGACGTCCGCTTTCTCGAGGTGGAGTTTCGGCGCGTCGGGCTGTCGTTCGACGTGTGGGAGAAGTGTTTTTGCACCATGCGGCGCTTCGCCTCGGTGCTCAAATTGCCGGGCAGGGGATCCTTTTACAAAATGCCCTCGCTGGAGGAGTTCGCCTCGTTCGAAGGCGTCACCAACGAGGATATTATGCGTATGATGGACGAGTTGTATCACACGCGCAAGGCCGCGCACGACGCTCGGCACGATACGGTAAAGATGTTCTTGGCCTTAGACAACGCCTGTCGCAGCGATATGGCGCTTGCCGCCGCTTTCCACAAGTTCGGTTGGCAATAGTTAGTTGACCTTTCGCAAACGAAAAAGCGGGTTCCTCGTTTGACGGAACCCGCTTTTGTTTTCTATCGTCAGTCTAACGCCGTTTCTCGCCGATTATACGGCCACGGGCAGACGTTTGCCGAGTTTGGGCGCGTCGTAGCCTTCCAAGCGGAAACTGTCCACCGTAAAATCGTAGAAGTCGGTGATGCTCTTGTCCATGATGAACTTGGGCGCTTCCATTTGGGGGCGCTCGATGACCTCTTTGACAATGGGGATATGGCGGTCGTAGATATGCGCGTCGGCGATGACGTGCACGAATTCGCCCACCTCGAGGCCGGACACCTGCGCGAACATATGCGTGAGCACGGCGTATTGCACGACGTTCCAGTTGTTGGCCACCAGCATATCGTTGCTACGCTGATTCAATATGGCGTTCAGTTTGTTGCCCACCACGTTGAAGGTCATCGAGTAGGCGCAGGGATAGAGCGCCATCTCGCTGAGGTCTTGGTGCACGTAAATATTGGTGAGGATGCGGCGGGATTGCGGGTTGTGCTTGAGGTCAAAGAGCACGCGATCCACTTGGTCCATGTCACCCTCTTTGTAGTGGTGTTTGACGCCCAGCTGGTAGCCGTACGCCTTGCCGATAGAGCCGTTTTCGTCCGCCCACGCGTCCCAGATATGGCTGCCCAGGTCGTGCACGTTGTTGCTCTTTTTTTGCCAAATCCACAAGATCTCGTCCACGGCCGCGCGGAAGTTGGTGTAGCGCATGGTCATGATGGGAAACTCTTTGCTGAGGTCGTAGCGGTTGACGATGCAGAAGGCTTTGACGGTGTGCGCGGGCGCGTTGTCGTCCGCCCAATGGGGGCGCACGTCGAGGTTCTCGTCACTGAAGCCGTTGGCCAGAATGTACTCGATATTTTCCTTGAAAACTTTGTCGGCGTAACTCATAGTATCTCCTTTCGTGGGTTATTTATCGTTATTCGGCGTGCTTGGGGCGCACGACGATATCTTCGGTGATGGGGGCGGCCGCGTCTATGTCCCACTTGACGGTGACGCCTTCCGCGCCCACGTACTCGGGCGGATTGGCCGCGCGGCCTTTCAAGATGCGTTGCGTGCTGACCGTCGTGCCGTCGTCCGCGACGAAGGTGACGGTGTACCATTGCGAGCGGTAGGGTTGCAAGGCAACGGGCGCGGATGCTTCTTCGGTCATCGTCCATACCGCGTCGAAGTCCAAGCCGAAGGTGACGCCTTCCTCTTGGGGCGTGTAGGACGCTTGCAGGGTGCGCGTGGCGGCGTTTACGCCGTACACGGACGAGGTGCGTTTTTGCGACTGCGCGTTGCCCGTGGCGTAGCGGTTGGCGATGGCGTTCAGTCGGGCCGTTTCGTCCCCGTTGTATTTATCGAGGGAGTAGGCGTCCTCGTCGTAAGCCAAGCCGTCCACGTCGAAGAAACAGTCTTCTATCGTCACTTGGCTTTGTCCTCTGACGAGTTTGTCGCCGCCCACGACGAACATACCTTCCGCGTAGTATTCTTCATCGGCGGGCGTGCCGACGACGGCGGTGGCCGAGGCGGTGCCCAACCACACCACGTTGGCGACCGAACTCACGTTGGACAGGTAGGCTATACCCGCGGCGTAGGCGCGCCCCGCCGCTTGATTATCCTTGCGTCCCGTACCATGCGCTTTGACGTTCACGTAGGATGCGACGTCGTTCAGCACGTCCAGCGAGGCGGACGTACACATGCCTTCCACGCCGCCCGCGTATATCTTGGCGTAGGTGGCGTCGATGGTGCCGTCGGTCTCCACTCGGCGCACGTCCGTGCCGTTGGAGTAACCCAAAAGCATACCCACGTGGGCGGCTTTTTGGGTGCTTTGCGGGCTGTTGACCGTGATATTGCCGCTCACTCGGCAATTCTCGATGGTAGCGCCCACGCTGTAGCCGGCGATGCCGCCTATGCGGAATTCTTCGTTGACGAGACCGAGCGAAATATTGACGTCGGTCAAGGTCAGGTTGACGATGGTCGCCTTGCCCAACTCGGCGAAGAGGCCGCAATTATAGCGAGAGGATTTGCTGTTCAGTTTGGTCTGCGTCAGTCCTTTGATGGTATGGCCGTTGCCGTCGAACAAGCCCTCGAAACGATTGGCCGAGGAACCTATCGAGATCCATTCCTCGCCCGACAGATCGATATCGTTCATCAAGCGGTAGTAGTTTTGCAGTTTGACGGTCTCACCGTTTTCGGTGACCGAACGCTTGCCGTCCGTCAGCGAGGCCAATTCCTCTTTGGTGTAGATGAGGATAGGGTCTTCGTAGGTACCCGCGCCGCGCAGGACGACTTTGCCGTCCTCGGAGGGGGTGACGACCACTTCTTTCTCGATGGTGTAGGTGAGGGCGGGGGAGTATGCGCCGTAGCCCTCGGCAAAGACGGGACGCACCGACAGCGTATAGGTCCCTTCCTCGTACAAAGCGAGGGGGTGACGGGTGCCCGATACGGGTATTTCAAATCCGTTATGCTCGTCGAAAAGCACCTTGACGGTGTAGAAAGCGGCGTCGTCCACCGCGTCCCAGGTGAGGACGTGACCTTCCAGCCGCACTTCGCTCATGGGCGTCAGGGCGGCGGTCTCCGTCTTCTTCTCGCGGCACGCCACCGCCGTCACGGCGACGATAACCGCCAAGCATATAACGATAATAGCAATAAACCTGTTTTTCATATAAATTTATTATACACCGCCCGCCCACCCTTGTCAACGCCGAGTTTGCGTTTGCCCCCGTTCCTCTATGCGAAGCGATGGCGCAGCCCTCGTAGAGGGGCGGCGGTTGTCTTGCGTGGCTTCGCTACGACAAGACCGCCTCCGTGCTTGCACGGGGCGCGAGGCCGTTATCGCGTGCATAGCACGGCGGCCCCAAAGGGATTGCGTACAAGATTTCGGCTTGCTTTGCTTGGCCGAAATCCGTCCGTTCCTTGCCAGGGTAGCATCTATCAAAAAACCGTTTTACTCGAACCGCTGGTCTATTGCCCGGAGCGAAGCGATGGCGCAACCCTCGTAGAGGGGCGGCGGTTGTCTTGTGCGGCTTCGCCACAGCAAGACCGCCTCCGTGCTTGCACGGGGGCGCGAGTCCGTTATCGCGTGCAGAGCACGGCGGCCCCAAAAGGATTGCGTACAAGATTTCGGCTTGCATTGCTTGGCCGAAATCCGTCCGTTCCTTGCCAGGGGGCCGCCGCACCAATGTATTTTGCGCGCGCTTCGCTTGCTACTTTACATAAAAACGCTCGCTCTTGCAAGCAAGGCGTGCGTTTTTATGTAAAAAAACGCAGTACACAGTACTGCGTAAAATACATTGGTGCGCGATAACGGACTCGAACCGCTGACCCTCTCCACGTCAAGAAGACGCTCTACCAGCTGAGCTAATCGCGCAAATGCATAGGTATTATAAACTATTTACGGCGGTTTGGCAAGTGTTTTGCGACAATTATTTTGCGACCGTGCGTATTTTTTCTTGTGTTCGGCGCTTTTGACTTGGCGTGCTCGTCCGCATTATCGCCGCAGTACGCGTTGCCGATGGGGCGTTCAGCGGAACAAATAATTGAAGAGTAGCGGCGCGAACGTGAGGAGAAGGGAGAATGCGAGCGCCACGCCGCCCACTATGAACAACTTGATCTTGAGATTGTCGTAGTAGGTCATATTTTTGCTGGTATCTACCCAGTCGTGGTGGCGCAGGTTGCGAAACTCGGCGTCCGTTTTGAGGTAGTAGTCGTACGTGCCGCTGCTATCGTCCCATGTGACGTCCACGTGGTACCAGTTCCTGCCCACCTTGACGATATTCCACGTATGGTTCATACGGTCGCTGACCGCCACGCCGCATTGCAGTCCGAGCCGCGTTGCAAGCGCGAGAAACAGCCCCGTATATGCATTGCAAACGCCCTTGCCCGAATCCAGCATACTCAGCACGGAGTAGTTTTGCATACCGTGGTCGTACTCGAAGCGCGCGCAGATGACGTCGTGCGCCCATTTCACCTTGTCGCGTTCGTCCTCGTGCGCGGGGCAGGCGGCCATCAGTTCGTCGATATAGTCGTTGTAGCGCGCCAGATTGCCTTGATAATCGGCGGCATACGCGTTGTAGGTAAAGTAATAGACGGTGCCGTCCTCGCCGCTTATGTATTCCACGAGATTCACCGTAAACAGTTCGGGCGTGGAATATGCGCAATTCCGCACGGCGTTGGCGGCGGTTTTGCCGTCCGGCACGGTGACTTCGGGCGCCGACTGCAAGATAGCGTCGTACGTTTGCCGATACACCTTTTCGTATTTGTTTTGATAGCCGAAAATAATGCCCGTGAGAATGGCGCCCGCGACGAGGAGCAATATCGGCACGAACACAAGCCGAAAATTGGCGGTATAGTAGTTGCCCTTGCGTGTTCTAATGGTCAGATTCATATTAATAGTGTAAACAAAGCCTCGATTTTTGTCAAGATGTATTGCAGATAATCACGCGTTTTCGGTTGTGTATTTATCGCATATTTGGTATGATGTAGGTATGATAGCGACGAGAAGCGGCGTCAAGGACATGACGCGCGGCAATCCCTATACGTTGATGATCGGCTTTGCCTTGCCCATATTGCTCAGCCAGGTCTTTCAACAACTGTACAACACGGCCGACACCTTGATTGTAGGCCGGTTTTTGGGCACGACGGCGTTGGCGGCCGTCAGTTCGTCGGGCACGCTGATATTCCTGCTCAGCGCCTTTTTCATTGGCACGGCGCAGGGCGCGGGCGTGGTCATCTCGCGTTATTTCGGCGCGGGTGACCACGAGAAAGTCAGCCTTGCCATTCACACCAACGTGGCGTTCGGCTTGGCGGCGGGCGGCTTCCTGACGGTCGGCGGCGTTTTGCTCACCCCCTATATGCTCCGATGGATGAACACCGATCCCGCGGTATTGCCCGAGGCCATCGAATACTTCCGCTACTATTTCATCGGCTCGTTTGCCATGGTGATGTACAATACCCTTCGTTCGGTGATGAATTCCTTGGGCGACAGCCGTCGTCCCTTGCTGTATCTCATCGTTTCGTCCGTCCTCAATATCGGCCTCGACCTGCTGTTCGTCGGCCTGTTCCGTTGGGGCGTGTGGAGCGCCGCCGTCGCCACGGTCATATCGCAGGCGTTTTCGGCGGTGCTTTGCCTTGTGCATCTGTGCCGCAAAAATCAAATCTACACCATTTCTTTCCGCAAAATACGCTTTGACGGGCCCATTCTTCGGGAGATATTGCGCTACGGCATTCCCGGCGGCGTGCAAAACTCGGTCATCGGCTTTGCCAACGTCATTGTGCAGTCGCAGATAAACCTCTTCGGTCAATACGCCACCGCCGCCTACGGCTCCTACGCCAAAATCGAAGGCTTTGCCTTTCTGCCCATCAACAGTTTCACCATGGCCATCACCACCTTCGTCAGCCAAAACCTCGGCGCAGGCGCCAAAGCACGGGCACGGACGGGTGCGCGTTTCGGCATTGTGCTGTCCGTTGTGTTGGCCGAACTCATCGGTGTTGGGTTCTATTTTTCCGCGCCCTATCTCATCGGACTGTTCGACAGCACGGCGGAGGTGCTGTCTTTCGGCGTCACGCACGCGCATATATGCAGTTTGTTCTACGGTTTGTTGGCGTTTTCGCACGCCATAGCGGCCGTTTGTCGCGGCGCGGGCAAGGCTTTCGTGCCTATGGTGGTGATGCTGTCCGTATGGTGCGTGTTCCGCGTCATCTATATTATTTTGGTGATGCACTTCATCCACACCATCAACATGGTCTATTGGGCCTATCCCATCACTTGGGGCATCAGTTCCACCGTCTTTTTGTTCTACTATTTGTTCAGCAAGTGGCAGGACGGGTTCGACGCCAAAGCGTCCCTCGTGCCCGTCGAGCCGCCCGACGAGCCTCTTCCCGACGTCATGTCTTCGGACGACGAAGCCATCGGCGCATAATCGCCGCCGTAACAAAAAAAGGGGGGATACGTCCCCCGTTTTTTGTGCTTATTCCTTTTCTTCCCACAGCCAATAGACGTGCCGACGGGCGAAGGTCATGCCCGTTTTGCGTTGCAGGGCGAGAGATGCCTCGTTGTCCGCGATGATATGCGCGTAGACGTAGCGCCCCAAGGCGAGTTGGCGATCGATCATATAGTTGCTCATTTCTTCCGCGAAGCCCATTCTGCGGTATTGCGGAAAGACGTACAGCATTCCCAAGGCCCCCTCGCTATGCAACCCCGCGAAGGCGGCGAGATGGCCCTCGTAGTATCCGCAGAAGAAATCCGGCGACAAGAAGTGTTCGCGCAAGGGGTCTTCGTCGATGAGGTGGTATGCGTTGCGTACTTGGTCCCAATCGGCCTCGGCAGGGTGACGAACGGTCAATTTGACGGGCGCGGGTTTGGGTGCGCCCGCGTAGTACACCTGCACGCATTCGAGCGAATGCGTAAAGCCCAATTCGCGTACGGCGTAGTCGTTTATTTCGCCGTCGCGCACCACCAGGTTGCGCCGTTCGGCGGGTAGAGCGGTCAAGGCGCGTATGCCCGCCTCCGTGGTCGTTGCGCCCAGTATGCAGGTGCCGTTCTTTTCGCGTATGAGCATGGCGTCCGCTCGGTCGTACAAGACGTCGGTGTCTCGCCGCAGGCATTCCAGCATATCCGCATATTCCGCTACCTCTCGTAGCATGGTTTTTTTCAAATAGGTATTGCATTTCGTTTCTCCGTTTTGAGTATAGCATATTTCCTTCCCGAAAGCAATCGTCGCGGGTGACAAAAAACTCGGCTTGTTACCAAGCCGAGTCGTTTGTTGTGTCTCAAATACCCCCTATACGTCGGGGCGTATTTGCATCAAGGCCGCCTCAATCAGTCGAATCTCTTGCGGTTCTTGTTGTAGTGGGTGTGCAGCAACTCGTGTGCCAAGTGAGAGTTGGGCTCGCCCAAGAACTCTTTGTAGAGATCTTGCAGTTGCGGATTCTTGTGCGATTGACGCCACACCTGACGCTCGTCCTCGCTGTAGAGGGCGTTCGCGCGTTTTTGCATATAGGTGTCGTAGATATTGAGGTCCTCGTTGGGGAGGAACACGTCGCGCACGTAGGGTTGACCGCCGCCGTTGATGCAGCCGCCGGGGCAGCCCATGACCTCGATGAAGGTGTAGGGGCTGGTGCCCTCGCGGATTTGGTCCAAGAGGACTTTGGCGCCCTTCATACCGCTGGTGACGGCGACCTTGATGGTCTTGCCGGCGAGTTCGAACTCAGCCTCGCGGATATTCTCGAAGCCGCGCACCTCTTTGAACACGACGCCCTCGCGCTCTTTGCCGGTGAGGACGAAGTAAGCGGTTCTGAGGGCCGCTTCCATCACGCCGCCGGTCACGCCGAAGATGACGCCGGCGCCCGTGTAGTCGTGCACGAGGTCGTTGTCGAAGTCTTCGTCGGGCAAACGATCGAACATGATACCCGCACGGCGAATGATTCTACCCAACTCGCGGGTGGTCAACACGGCGTCCACGTCGCGCAGACCGCCTTCTTCTTCCATTTCGGGACGATTCTTCTCGTACTTCTTGCAGGAGCAGGGCATGATGGACACGACGAACATATCCTTGGGATCCACGCCGATCTTCTTGGCATAGAAAGTCTTGAGAATGGCGCCGAACATTTCGTGGGGCGATTTGCAGGTGGAGAGGTGGTCGAGTTGATCGGGATAGTAATACTCCGCGTAGTTGATCCAACCGGGCGAGCAGGACGTGATCATGGGCAACACGCCGCCGTTATTCACGCGGTTCAGCAATTCGGTGGCCTCTTCCATAATGGTGAGGTCGGCCGCGAAGTTGGTGTCGAACACCTTTTGGAAGCCCAGACGGCGCAGGGCCGCCACCATCTTGCCGGTGACGGGGGTGCCGATCTTCATACCGAATTCTTCACCCAACGCGGCACGCACGGCGGGAGCGGTTTGCACCACGACGTATTTGCCGGCGGCCATAGCCGCGTCGACTTTCTCGATCTCGCTGGCTTCCATCAACGCGCCGGTGGGGCACACGTTGATACATTGACCGCACATAATGCAGGGCGAGTTGATGAAACTGCGGTTCTCGGCGGGAGCGACGATGGTGTTGAAACCTCTGTTCTCGAAGCCGAGCACGCCGATGCCGTGCGCATTCTTGCAGCGCGCGACGCAACGGCCGCACAGCACGCACTTGCTGGTGTCGCGGGTGATGGTGGGCGTCAGCTTGTCCACGGTCACGGGCGTTTGCGAGCCTTCGTAACGGCCTTCTCTGGCGCCGGTGATATTGGCGACGTGCAGCAGTTCGCACTTGCCGTTCTTATCGCATTGTTGGCAGTTTTTGTTGTGGTTGGACAGGATCAATTCCACGGACACGCGTCTTGCGGCCACGGCCTTGGGAGAAGAGATCTTGATCTCCATACCTTCGGCTACGGGATACACGCAGCTGGCCACCAGGCCTCTTGCGCCCGTCGCTTCCACCAAGCACACGCGGCAGGATGCCAACGAGCACTCGCCGTGGTTGAAGGTGCAAAGAGAGGGAATCTCGAAACCGCATTGTTTCGCCGCTTCCAAAATGGTCAGGCCGGCGTCTACTTGAAAAGGAATACCTTCGATTTTAATATTGACTTTAGACATAACGTTCACCTCTCTTATTTTTTGGATATTGCGCCGAACTTACACGAAGCCATGCACAAACCGCACTTGATGCACTTCTCGGAGTCGATTGCACGCGCGGGCAGTTTCTTGCCGGGAGCGGTGTAATCGGTCTTGCTGATGGCGGCCACGGGGCATTGACGCTCGCACAAGCCGCAACCGATACATTTCTCGCGGTCGATTTCGTACTTCATCAAGTTCTTGCAGACGTGCGCGGGGCATCTCTTTTCGAGGATGTGCGCGTCGTACTCGTCACGGAAGTGAGACAAAGTGGACAGGATGGGGTTGGGAGCCGTTTGGCCCAAGCCGCACAGAGAGTTGCTCTTGACGGTGGCCGCCAACTCTTGCAACGCGTCGATATCTTCGAGGGTGGCTTTGCCGTCCGTGATCTTGGTCAGCATTTCGAGCATACGTTTGGTACCGATACGGCAGGGCGAACACTTACCGCAGCTCTCGTCGCAGATGAAGTCCATATAGAACTTGGCCACGTCCACCATACAGTTGTCTTCGTCCATAACGATGGCGCCGCCCGAGCCCATCATGGAGCCTTTGGCGATGAGGTTGTCGTAGTCGATGGCCGTATCCAAGTCGTCCTTGGTCAAGCAACCGCCCGAGGGGCCGCCCGTTTGGATGGCTTTGAACTCTTTGCCGTTGGGGATGCCGCCGCCGATTTCATAAATCAATTCGCGGAGGGTAGTACCCATGGGGACTTCGACCAAACCGACGTTGTTGACTTTGCCGGCCAGAGCGAACACTTTGGTACCCTTGGACTTTTCGGTGCCGTACTTGGCGAACTCTTGCCAACCTTCACGCAGAATGTAGGGCACGCACGCCAAAGTTTCCACGTTGTTGACGATGGAGGGGCTGTCCCACAGACCTTTGACCGCCGGGAAAGGAGGACGGGGTCTGGGCATACCGCGTTGACCTTGGATGCTGTTGAGCAAAGCGGTCTCTTCGCCGCAGACGAAGGCGCCGGCGCCCAAACGCAGATTGACGCGGAAGGAGAAGTTCGAGCCGAGGATGTTGTCGCCGATGAGGCCTGCCTTCTCGGCTTGTTTGATGGCGTTTTGCAGACGCGCCACGGCCACGGGATATTCGGCACGGACGTAGAAGTAGCCGTTTTGCGCACCGATGGCGTAACCGGCGATCATCATACCTTCGATGACGGCCAAGGGGTTACCTTCGAGGATGGCTTCGTCCATAAAGGCACCGGGGTCGCCCTCGTCGCCGTTACACACGACGTATTTCTCGCCGTCGGGTTGTTGATAGGCGAAGAGCCACTTTCTGCCGGTGGGGAAACCGCCGCCGCCACGACCGCGCAGACCCGAGTTGAGGATCTCGTCGATGACCTCTTTGCGGTCCATCTTGAGGGCTCTGGCCAAGCCTTTGAACGCGCCGGCCGCCAAGGCTTCTTCGAAGTTCTCGGGGTCGATGCTACCCACGGCGTGCAAGGCGATGTGCACCTGTTTCTTATAGAAAGGAATGTCGTCTTGTTTGGCGATCTTTTGTTTGCTCACGGGATCGACGTAGAGCAATCTCTCGACGATCTTGCCGTTCTTGATGTCGCTCTCGAGGATCTCTTTGACGTCCTCGACTTTGAGCATTCTGTACAAGGTCTCTTCGGGATAGATTTTGACGAAGGGGCCTTGCGAGCACATACCGAAGCAACCTACTTGGTTGAAATCAACCTTGTCGCCCAAACCCATCTCGGCGATGAGTTTCTCGAATTCGGCCTTGATCTCGTTGGCGTTGGAGGACAAGCAACCGGTTCCGCCGCAAATCAAGATATGTCTTTTGCCGTCCGCGCCCTTAAATTTGGCGTCCAGACAGGCGGAACATTGCGAAGATTTTTGTTCCAGTTCTTCAAAGTTCTTAATCATGCGTTTGCCTCCTTGCTCTTGTATTCGTTGATGATGTCGGGAACAGCGCTCACCGCGACTTTGGGATACACCTTGCCGTTGATCTTGATGGCGGGCGAGATGGCGCACGCACCGATGCAACGCAGGGCGTCCAACGTGAACAATCCGTCTTCCGTGGTCTCACCGGGTTTGATCTTGAGGATCTCGGAGAATTTGTCTACCACTTGTTGCGCACCTTTGACGTAGCAGGCGGTACCCAAGCAGCAACCGATGACGTATTTGCCTTTCGGTTTGAGGGAGAAGAAGGAGTAGAAGGTCACTACGCCGTAAATCTCCGCCACGGGGATACCGGTGCGCTCGGATACCAACTCTTGGACGTCGAGAGGTATATAGCCGAACTGTTTTTGGATGTCGCTCAGAATCATCATGAGCGGGGTCCGTTCGTTGGCGTGTCTGTCGCAAATTTCATTGATTTGCTTTGCAGCCGCTTCACTTAATTGACTCATATTTTGCCTCCTTAGGTATGATTATCAGTACAAAATTTTGGTTTTGTCCGCTACTATTATAAATGCTCGCACCCCTGCTGTCAATGTTTTTTATTTTTAATATTATATAAATATTACCAATAAATCAAAATATGCGCCCGCATTCGCGTCTGCGCCCGCGCTCTCGTACTCTTCGCCGCGTCTCGCGGCGGTCGTTCGACAAAATGCGAAAACAAAAATGCTTTACCTTTTCCTCTGGGTTTTCCCGAAAAAGTAAAGCACTTTTGCCCAAAACGCGGCGAAAAGTAAAGCGCCCGATCCCGAAGGCGCATTACACCATATCTTCGGGGCGCACGATGCGGTCGTATTCCTCCGCCGTAAGATAGCCCAGCGCCGTGCATGCTTCTTTGAGCGAAATATTTTCGGCATAGGCTTTCTTCGCCACTTGGGCGGCTTTTTCGTATCCGATATAGGGGTTCAAGGCGGTCGCGAGCATCAAACTGCGTTCGAGGTTGTCTTTCATTTTGGCTTTGTCGGCCGTCAACCCTTCCGCGCAATGCAGGCGGAAAGAGCGGACGCTGTCCGCGAGCAGCCGCGCCGACTGCAAGTAGTCGTAGATGATGACGGGCATATACACGTTGAGTTCGAAGTTGCCTTGCGAGGCGGCCACGCTCACGGCCTGGTCGTTGGCCATCACCTGCACGGCCACCATGGTCACGGCCTCGCATTGGGTGGGGTTGACCTTGCCGGGCATGATGGACGAGCCGGGCTCGTTTTGGGGTATGCGTATTTCGCCCAGCCCGCAGCGGGGGCCGGAGGCGAGCCAGCGCACGTCGTTGGCTATCTTCATCATATTGCACGCGAGGGCTTTCAACGCACCGTGCGCGTAGACCAAAGCGTCCTTGGCCGATAGGGCGTGGAATTTGTTTTCTTCGAGGCGGAAGGGTAGTCCCGTATGCGCGTTGAGCGCCTCTATGAAGGCCGCGCCGAAGCCTTGGGGTACGTTGAGCCCCGTGCCTACGGCCGTACCGCCCACGGCGAGCGCCAAGAGGGCGGCGGCGCTTTCTTTTATCTGCATAGCGGCCGTCTCCAGCATACCCCGCCAACCGCTGATTTCTTGGGCGAAGGTAAGGGGCACGGCGTCTTGTAGGTGGGTACGTCCGCACTTGATCGCGTCCGCGTTCTCTTTTTCGAGGCGGCGGAACGTGTCCGCGAGGGCGTCTATTTCGGGCAGTACCGCGAGGGTTTTGCGGTAGGCCGCTACGTGCATAGCGGATGGAAACGCGTCGTTGGAGGATTGGCTTTTGTTCACGTCGTCGTTGGGGTGCAGGGGGCGCTTGCCCGTTTTCGCGGCGGCGTAGCCCGCGATGACCTCGTTGACGTTCATATTGGTCTGCGTGCCGCTGCCCGTCTGCCACACCGCGAGGGGAAATTGCTCGTCAAGTTCGCCCGAAAGGATGGCGTCGGCCGCCTCTACGATGAGGTCGCGTTTCTCCTTTGTCAGCACGCCCGCTCGGCAGTTGGCCACGGCCGCCGCCCGCTTGATCTCGGCGAGGGCGTAGATGACTTCGATGGGCATTTTTTCGCGGCCTATCACGAAGTTCTCCAGACTTCGTTGGGTTTGCGCGCCCCACAGTTTGTCCTTCGGCACCTTGATTTCGCCCATCGTATCCTTTTCTATGCGGTATTCCATGCGTATTTCCTTCCTTGCGTTTTCGTTTGCGCCCGCCCCCGTGGGGGTCTTCGGGCGTCTGCCTTTCCATTATATATCATTTCGCGTGCGGATTGCAAAAAAAATGCAAACAAATCTTCGCAAGAGGGAATTATCGTTTGACTTTGCCTTTACGGAAGGGCTATACTGATGATATAAAGCAAAGGAGCCAACGAGATGAAAAAAGCGAGTTTCGCCTTTTACGCCTATTACTTTTATACCCCGACCCGTTAGGATTTCGGTTTCTTTGCCATCGCACAGCAAGCAGGTAGCCGAAGTCCATTCGGCTATTTTTTTTGAAAAAAACAGGAGATAGCGTATGATCATCATCGTCAAGCAGGAACATACCGAGAAAGAACTCAATCACCTCATCGATTGGGTAAAAGACCAAGGCCTTCAAGTGGACGTCTCCAAGGGCGCCAACTCCACCATTTTGGGCTTGATAGGCGACACCAGCGTCATCGACATCGACCTCGTGCGCTCGCTGGACATCGTCGAGAACGTGCGGCGCATTCAGGAGCCGTTCAAGTGCGCCAACCGCAAGTTTCACCCCGAGGACACCGTGGTGGACGTGGGCGGCGTCAAGTTCGGCGGCGACAACTTCCAGGTGATAGCGGGGCCTTGCTCGGTGGAGACCGAGGAGCAGATCGTCGAGGTGGCCCGTGCCGTCAAGGCGGCGGGCGCCACCGTTTTGCGGGGCGGTGCGTTCAAGCCGCGCACTTCGCCCTATTCTTTCCAAGGGCTTGGCGGCACGGGGTTGGAACTTTTGCTCAAAGCGAAAGAGGCCACGGGGTTGCCCATCGTCACCGAGATCATGAGCGTCAGACACATAGACTTATTCAAGGACGTGGACTTGGTGCAGATAGGCGCCCGCAATATGCAAAACTTTGAGTTACTCAAAGAGGTCGGCCGTATGGGTAAGCCCGTTCTTTTGAAGCGCGGCCTTGCCAACACCATCGAGGAGTGGCTGATGAGCGCCGAATATATTATGAGCGAGGGCACGCACGACGTCATTTTGTGCGAGCGCGGCATTCGTACGTTCGAGACCTATACGCGCAACACGTTGGATTTGTCGGCCATTCCCCTCTTGCGCGAGTTGACGCACCTTCCCGTTATCGTGGATCCGTCGCACGCGGCGGGCATCGCCCGTCTTGTGCGGCCCTTGTCCTACGCGGCGGTGGGCGTGGGCGCGGACGGCCTGATGATAGAGGTGCACAACAATCCCCAAAAGGCGTTGTGCGACGGCGCGCAGTCCATCAAACCCGACGAATTTGCGGATATCGTCCGCAACGTCAATACCATGCTCCCCATGGTGGGCAAGAAGCAGGTACTATCATGAATATCGGCATTATAGGATTGGGTCTTATGGGCGGCTCGTTTGGTCGCACCTTGGTCAAAAGAACGCCGCACACGGTGTACGGGTGGGACGTAAATCCCGCCGTTATGCAAAAGGCCGAATTGCTGCGGGCCTATCACGAGCCGTTGACCGAAAACAACGCGCGTACCTTGGATATGCTGGTCGTTTCCATCTATCCTCGCGACTTCGCCTCGGCAGTCGCCTCGTACCTGCCGTTGCTCCCAAAAGGGTGCTACGTCACCGACTTTTGCGGTACCAAGCGCACGGTCGTGGCGGCCATGCGGGGCTTCGCCGAGACCTATCCTGACCTCGTGTTCGTGGGCGGTCACCCTATGGCGGGGCGGGAGTTTTCGGGCGTCGAGCACGCCACGTACACTTTGTTTGACCGCGCCAGTATGCTCCTCGTGCCCGTCAACGCCGACATATACGCCTTGGACTCACTCAAGAAGTTCTATTTGTCCGTGGGCTTCGGCGCGGTACACGTCACCGATTGGCAATACCACGACAAAATGATCGCCTTCACTTCGCAGCTTTGCCATATCGTCAGCAATGCCTATATCAAAAACGAGGCCGCCGAATCGCACGACGGGTTTTCGGCGGGCAGTTACCGCGACCTCACGCGGGTGGCGCGGCTCAATCCCACGATGTGGAGCCAGTTGATGATGGAGAATAGAGAGGAACTGTCGGCGGAACTCGGCGAACTCATCGCCAACCTTTCCGCTTACAAAGTCGCCTTGGACGAGGGCGACCGAGATAGACTGTACGCCCTATTGGACGAGGGCAACCGCCGCAAATTGGCGATAGACGCAAGGAGCACCAAAAATGGATAGTGTCAAGGGTGGATTCGATATAGCGGTATGCACCGACAGCCGGTACGTCGTGCGCGTTCGGGAAGATATGGCGGATTTCGCCGCCACGGCGGCGCTTGCCGCGGGGCGAAACGTGGCCGTCGTTTCGGACGACGTGGTGGACGCGCTCTACGGCGACGCGGTCGCCGCGCAATTCGTCGGCAAAAGCGTTCTTCGCGTGGTCGTTCCGCACGGCGAGGCGCACAAAGCGCCCGCCGAGTACGTTTCCATTCTCAACCGTTTGGCCGAGGCGGGCTTCACCCGCGAGGACACCGTGGTCGCCTTAGGCGGCGGCGTCGTAGGCGATCTTGCCGGTTTCGCGGCGGCCACCTATATGCGCGGCGTGCGCCTTATCGCGGTGCCCACTTCGCTTCTTGCCATGGTGGACAGTTCGGTCGGCGGCAAGACGGCCATCAATATAGATTACGGCAAAAACCTCTGCGGTGCGTTCTACCAACCCGCCGAGGTGTATATCAACACGGGGTTTCTCAGCACCTTGCCCCCGCGCGAAATGCTGTGCGGGTGGGGGGAAATCATCAAATACGCCTTCATCGACCACACCATCGGCATGACCGATTTAGAAGGGGACGTTACCCCGCTACTTATAGCCAAATGCGTGCAATGCAAGGCCGACGTCGTGTCGGCGGACGAGCGCGAGGGGGGCTTGCGCAAGGTGCTCAATCTGGGGCACACCGTGGGCCACGCCATCGAGCGATTGTCCGAATTTTCCCTTTCGCACGGCGAATGCGTGGTCAAGGGCATGGCCGCCGTTTTGGCGATGTCCCGCCTCTACTACGGCCTGTCCGACGAGACCTACCGTCGCGCTTTGGCCGTTTTGTCCGTCAAGGGACACGACCTTTCCAACCCCTACGCGCCCATGGAGATCATCGCGCAACTTGTCAACGACAAAAAGAGCGGAGAGAAAGGGGTGGATATGGTATTGATAGATAATGATTTGTGCGCGCGTATCGTGCGCCTTACCTATGCGGATATAGGGAGTTTGTTGCTATGAGCGTCATCGTCCGGCCGCATTCTCTTAGGGGCACGGTCCAAGCGCCCCCGTCCAAGTCCTACGCGCACCGCTACCTCATCGCGGCCTATCTTTCGGGGCGGCCCTGCACCATTGTCGGCGCGGGCGATTCTCGGGATATACGGGCTACGTTGGGCGCGTTGGGTGCGTTGGGACTTCGTTATCGACGCGAGGGCGACGACGTCGCGGTGTTGGGCGTAGAGCACCCCAATAAGGCCACCGTCTATTGTCACGAGAGCGGCAGTACCTTGCGGTTTTTGTTGCCCGTGGCGGCGGCTTTGGGCATTCCTTCCGCGTTTACGGCGGCGGCGGGGTTGACGGCCCGTCCCGTAGAGGGGTTGGTGACCGCATTGAACGCGCACGGCGCGGCGATAGACGGGCTTCGCGTGAGCGGTCGCCTTACGGCGGGCGAGTACGTCGTAGACGGCACGGTCAGTTCACAGTATATTACGGGGCTTTTGTTCGCGTTGCCCCTGTTGGACTGGGACAGCCGCGTGGTGGTGTCGGGCGGCATGGTCAGCAAGGCATACGTGGACGTCACGTTGGACGTGTTGAGCGTAGCCGGCGTTTCGGTGGAAAAGACTGCGTACGGGTTCTCCGTTCGCGGCCGTCAGACCTACCGTTTGCCCGATGCGGTCAACGTGGAAGGCGATTGGTCCGCGGCCGCTTTTATGCTGGCGGCGGGCGCGTTGGGCGGTCCCGTCACCGTCGCCAATCTCGATCCGCGCAGTTTACAGGGGGACGCGGCCATCCTGTCCGTGTTGGACAGGTTGGGTGCGCACGTTCGCGTGTCCGATCGCGCCGTCACCGTTTCGCGCGGGGCGTTACGCGCTTTCTCTGTGGACGTGGACGAGATTCCCGATCTTGCGCAGATCATTGCCGTCCTCGCGGCGTATGCCGAGGGGGACAGCATTCTGTCGGGCGTGGAGAGACTGCGCCTCAAAGAGAGCGACCGCTTGGCGGCCATTACGGATATGTTTGCGGCCTCGGGCGTTCGATGCAGGCTTGTCGGGCGCACGCTCGTTGTCACGGGCGGCACGCCCGCAGGCGGCGCGTTCGAGGGCGGGGGCGACCATCGCACGGTGATGAGCGCGTGCATTCTGGCGGCGTATGCCGCGGGGGATAGCCGCGTATCCACGCCGTCTGCGGTAGGCAAATCCTACCCCGATTTTTTCAAAGACTTTTCCATTTTGGGAGGGCAAACGGATGGCGATATTCAAGGGTAAACGACTGACGGTAGAACTGTACGGCGAATCGCACGGGGATTGCGTGGGCGCCAAGGTGTCGGGTTTTCCCGCCTTTACCTACGACGAACGCGCGCTCGCGCGGTTTATGGCGCGGCGCAAGGCGTCGGCTTCGGTGTTTTCCACCGCCCGCGTCGAGGCGGACGAACCTATTTTCGAGGGGGTCACGGGCACGCGCATAGAGGGCGACTTTTCCCTCGTCATTCCCAACTGCAATACGCGGTCGCAGGACTACGCCGATTTGTACGGCAAACCCCGTCCCGCGCACGCGGACTACGCTTGGTACGTCAAGGACGGCGTTTTGGACTTTGCGGGAGGCGGTCGATTCTCCGCACGCCTTACCGCGCCCTTTGCCGCGGTGGGCGGGCTTTGCAAGCAGGTTTTATCTGCCCAAGGCGTAGGCGTTTACGCCTACGTCGCGTCCATTGGTCAGGCCGTCGGCACTTCCTATCGCGACGCGTCATTCGACGTGCGCCAAGCCGCAGAGGCCGCTTCCTTCGCCTTCCCCGCCATTTCGGGGGCAGAGGATATGCTCGCCGAGATCGCCGAGGCCAAGGCCGAGTCGGACAGCGTGGGCGGCAAGATAGAGTGCGTGGTCACGGGCTTTCCCGCGGGCGTGGGCGACCACCTTTTCGAGGGGCTGGAGGGCAAGATCGCCTCGTTGGTCTACGCCGTTCCCGCCGTCAAAGGGGTGTCGTTCGGCAGCGGTTTCGACCTCTGCCGTATGCGCGGCAGCGCCGCCAACGATCCCTTGTACTACGACGCGGAGGGCAACGTCCGCTTCGCCACCAATCATCAGGGCGGCGTCAACGGCGGCGTCTCCAACGGCAACTATATTTCGTTGTCCGTCGCCGTCAAACCCACGCCTTCCATCGCCCGCGAACAGCGCACTGTGGATTTGGTCACGGGGCAAAACACGACCATTCGGGTCTCTGGGCGTCACGACGCGTGCGTCGTACCGCGCGCCGTGCCCGTCGTCGAGGCCGCCGTCGCCATCGCTTTATTGGACGAATTGTCGTCAATACCCCCGCACGTATAGGGGTATTCGCTACCAAAACGGCAAAATCCGTGTCGATAGGACACGCGTCGGGCGCCGAAAGCGCCGCAAAAGGAGAACTATATGGATATCACTAACGTCAGACAGCAAATAGATGACATAGACGATCAAATCGTGTCGCTCTATCTCGAGCGACTTGCTTTGGTGGGCGAAGTCGCCCGCTGTAAGGCCGCCACGGGTGCGCCCATAGGAGACGCCGTCCGCGAAAAGGCCATCGTCTACCGCCTTACCAAGGACATTCCCGAGGACGAATTCAAGTTGTACGTCAAGGACTTGTACGACAGCGTCTTCACGTCATCCCGCGCCTATCAAGGGGCGTTATTACGTCGCACCTCGCCCACGGCCGAGTTGCTCCGTTCCATCGTGGCGGCGGGGCAACCCGCTTTCCCCGTATCCGCGTCGGTCGCCTGTCAGGGCGTGTTGGGCGCCAACAGTTACACGGCGGCCGCCAAACTCTTCCCCATAGCGGACGTCACATTTTTCCGCTCGTTCGAGGGCGTGTTCGGCGCGGTGGCCAAGGGTTTGTGTCAATACGGCGTGTTGCCCATCGAAAACAGCACCGCCGGTTCGGTAGGCGAGGTCTACGACCTTATGAAGAAGTACGATTTCCATATCGTCAGAGCCATTCGCGTCAAAATAGACCATTGTCTTGCCGCCGTCAAAGGCGCCAGCGTGCGCTCCGTCAAGACGGTCACGTCTCACCCGCAGGCACTCTCGCAATGCGCCGCCTATCTCAAAAAGCAGGGCTATCTCACCGTCGCCGCCGAGAATACGGCTTCCGCCGCCAAGGCGCTCGCCGCCTCCCAAGACGTCACCGCCGCCGTGCTGTGCTCGGCCGAATGCGCCGCCATCTACGGCTTGGAAGTTTTGGAGTCCTCGGTGCAGGACAGCCCCGCCAACTACACGCGTTTCATCTGCATCGGCAAGGAATTGGAGATTTTCGCAGGCAGCAACAAAATCAGCGTGATGACCAGCCTTCCTCACGAGCCGGGCAGTCTTCACCGCACGTTGGGGCGCTTCGCCTCGCTGGGACTCAATCTCACCAAATTGGCGTCCCGTCCCTTGCCCGATATGCCCTTTGAGTTCATGTTCTACTTCGACTTCGACGGCAACGTGTTCGATCCCAATATCGTCGCGCTCATCGCCGAGTTGGAAAACAGTTCGGGCAACTTCACGTTCTTGGGCAGCTACCAAGAAATCGTATAGGCTATGAAATATTGTTTGATTGGCAAAACCCTATCCCACAGTTATTCCGCTATCCTGCATCGTGCGCGGGGGCTTGACTACGCGTTGGAAGAGGTGTCCGAGGCCGACCTCGCCTCGTTCGTCAAGACCGCCCCCTACGACGGTTTCAACGTCACCATTCCCTACAAGCAGGCCGTCATTCCCTACCTCGACGAGCTTTCCCCCTTGGCCGCTCGATTGGGCGCCGTCAATACGGTGGTGCGCGTAGACGGCCGCACGGTGGGGTACAATACGGACTACGCGGGTTTTTTGGGTGCGTTATCCTACTACGGCTATCCCCCGTACGGCGTTCACGCCGCCGTGTTGGGGACGGGCGGAGCAGGGCAGATGGCCGCGATGGCCTTGCGCGACAGCGGCGCAATCGTCACCGTCGTCAGCCGCCACGGCGAGGTCGATTATATCAACTGCTACGACCGCCTTATGCCCCACCTTATCGTCAACTGCACCCCCGTCGGCACCTATCCCGACGACGCGCCCGCCCCTTTGGACGTGTCGCGCTTCCCCACGCTCGAGTTGGTCTACGACCTCGTGTACAATCCCTACCGCACGCGCCTCGTTTCGGAGGCAAGGCGAGCGGGCGCGCAAGCGCACGGCGGGTTGGCCATGTTGGTCATGCAGGCCTTGGAGTCCGAGCGGATATGGACGGGCGCTTCCTACACGCCGACGGACGCAAAAACCTGCCTACGTACCCTACGAAACGATACCGTCAACCTCGTTTTGATGGGTATGCCATCGTCGGGCAAAACCACCTTGGGGCGTGCCGTGGCCGAGGCGTTGGGCAAGCCGTTCGTGGACGTGGACGACCTCATCACCGCCAAAACGGGGCGCACGCCCAAAGAGATCATCACCTCGGACGGCGAGCCTGCTTTCCGCTCGATAGAGGCCCAAGCCGTGCGCGAAGTATGCGCCCTCAGGGGCGCGGTCGTCGCCCTCGGCGGCGGTAGCGTGCTTTTGTCCGCAAACCGCGATCTTATCCATCGCACCTCGTTCGTCGTCTACGTCAACCGTGACCTTGCGTCCCTTTCGGACGAGGACAGACCGACCTTACGGCAAGCGGGCGCCGCCGCACTCTACGCCGAGCGCGCGCCCATCTATCGCGCCCTTGCCGACGCGACGATTTTGAACGACGGCGCGGTTTCGTCCGCCGTCAACGCCATTCTTACCGCCTATGAAACTATTAGTGATTAACGGACCCAATCTCAATATGGTGGGCATACGCGAGCCCGACCTCTACGGCAAGCGCGATTATCGCGCGTTGTGCGACTATATCCGCGCGAGCGCCAAGGACTTGGGCGTCAAAGTTACCCTCTTCCAGTCCAATTCGGAGGGCGCCATCGTCACGGCCATTCAGCGCGCCTTGGGGCGCTACCAAGGCGTCGTCATCAACGCGGGCGCCTACACGCATACTTCGGTGGCCATTTTGGATGCCTTGAAAGCCGTCGCGTTGCCCACGGTCGAAGTGCATCTCACCGATATTGCCGTGCGCGAGGACTTCCGCCGCTTCTCCTACGTTTCCCTCTATGCCGAAAAGGTCGTCAAAGGCAAAGGCTTCGAGGGCTACCGCGAGGCCCTATCCTATTTGGCAAACAAAAAATAGGCGCAAAAGATTACGAGAAATCCATTCTTTCGAACGGGATAAATCTTGCGTTCGCAAGGAGAAATCCAAGGCTCTGCCTTGGGTGAAATCCGACCGTGTCGGGATTTGGATTTTATTGATTCATATGTACGGATATTGTATAATCAAAACGAGGTGAAAATATGGCGGTACAACTGACGTTGGATTTAGCAATGGATTTTTCCGTGAAAGTGCTGAAAGTGACAGAAATCATAAAAGGGCATCTTTCGCTTGTCAGTCAAATAGAACGCAGCGCGACGTCTATCGGCGCGAACATAAGCGAAGCGCAATACGCGCAAAGCAAGGCGGATTTTATATCGAAACTGTATATTGCGTTAAAAGAGTGCAACGAAACGGACTATTGGCTGAAATTGTTTCAACGAGCAAATCTTATATCTACCTTGCAAAGCGAAGATTTGATTCACGACTGTGGTGTGATTCGGCGCAAACTGATACATTCTATTAACACAGCCAAAAGCAACAACGAGTAATCATTTTTATTCTGCGAACCGTTTGGGTATCTCCGCCGACAGGCGTCTATCTCTACCACATCCCGAGCGAACGCTCGGATTTCTCCCGCGTGGTAGCGCGGATTTCGCCCGTGCCGTGGACGGATTTCTCCCGAGCGAATGCTCGGATTTCTCTACGAAAAAGGCGAGGCAGGGACTGACAAATCCCTTACTCGCCTTTTTTCGTACTTCCCACCACGACGCCCAGCGCCTTGGCGTTCAACGCCAGGTCGAAGCGCGATTCGTACCCCGTTTTGTTGACCATGCTCGTGATATGCGTGCGGACGGTATTGATAGAGATACCCAACCGCTCCGCGATTTCCTGATTGCTGTATCCGCCCGTCAACTCGCGCAACACGTCGAGTTCGCGCTCGGTCAGCGCCGACTTCATGGTATCGCCGAAGGGTAGGTCGGGCGCTTTGGTGGGGTACACGGATTCGCCCGCGAGGGTGCGTTTGATGATATCGTCAAGTTTATCCTCGCTGTACTCCTTGTACCAAAAACTCTCCACGCCCGCCTCTTTGGCTACGTCCATCCAACTGCTTTCGGCCGTGCCCGTCACCAAAATAATTTTGATATAGGGTTTCGCTTCTTTTATTCGTTTCGCCGCCGCCAAGCCGTCCACGCCCACGCGCATCACCACGTCCATTATGACGAGGTCGACATCCGTCGCTTCCACGTACTCCAACGCCTCGTCGCACGTTTCGCACGCCAACTCCAATTTGTAATGCGGATTGACGTCGATGACGGTTGCAAACATCTTGCGCGAGTATCGCAAATCGTCCACGATGATCATTCTATACTGTTTGGTCATAATACTCCTTGTTCGCCGTTTTCGGGGCGGCTATCACGCGTAGCGTGCATATTGTCAAAACTCCGTGGCAACTTCACTTTGCCGCAGGCAAAACTTCACCGCGCAAAGCACTTTTGGCTTTGCGCTCGCCCTCGTCACTTTCGATGAGGCGGCACTTTCTTACTATAGCGCACCGTCCCCCAAAAAATCAATAGTTTGCGTATTATTTTCGTAAAATCATTCTTATGGCTACTATGGGGCTGCTTTCCACCGTCATCGTGCCCCCCGCTTCTTCCACCGTTCTTTTGAGGCTCAACAGTCCGCCCGACGGCACGATTTCTCCCTTCGGCGGCTTGCCGTCGTTGGTGATCGTCGCCGCCACTTCTTCGTCCGTCTCGTCGATTTTCACCTCGATAGACCTTGCGTCCGCGTGTTTCACGGCGTTGGTCGCGCACTCCTTGATGGCCTGTGCCAACACCCGCCGTATCTCGATTTGGTGGGGTACGTCCCCCGTCAATTTGATGCCAATGCCGATAGATTCCACCCATTGTACGGTTTCTCTGTACTCATCGGGCACGTCTTCCGCCCCGACGTTTGACGACAGCAACAGTTCGTTGCTACGGCGTATGGCCGTCAATAGCGCCTCGTCGTTTTGGTCCACGTGTTCGAAGTAATATTTACCGAGCAAGAGGATATGGCCTATCTCGTCGTGCACGGTCACACGCGCGTTCAGCAACTCTTTGCTTCTCGCCAATTCTTCCGTCTGGTGGCGCACTTCCAGTTGGCGCAGGCGCACTTCTTCCAATTTGTCGTGTTTGTCTTGCAGTTCTTTGGTGATGCGGTATTGTTCGGTCACGTCGTAGGCCGTGATCTGCGTATATTCCCGTTGGTCCAATAGCACGTTGGACTTGGCGAACGACAGCGCCACGCCCTCGCCGTGCACCAGCACGCTGTCCCCGTGCGCCTCGCCTTTTTCGCACACGTTCGCCCACAATTCCTTCGCCGACGCCGCGGCTTTGCCGAACACTTGCACGCAAAACTCGTTCATGCGCATGTTGACGAGATAGGTCGTCTTGTCCGTACCCACGCACACCGCCACGGGCAGCGCGTCGATGGCCGATTTGACCGATTCCGACCACAAATGGGACTTGGCGTAGCGCACGCTTTCCGCCACCGCCACCCCAATAAGGGCGGTATCTATCGCCAATAGAGCCGCTACCGCGCCCCACGGGCACGTCCGTATCCAGTCCACCACGGGCACGGTGCCGCCGACGCTCGCGTGCAACAAGCACCCAAAGAGATACGCGTCCCATACGAAATGCAGAGCGGACAGCGCGACGACGTACGCTTTACGCCGTTGACGGACGGCCATCGTCAGCACGAACAACGCAGCCACGACCGTCAGTAGGGACGCAATGCGCACCACCGCGCCCCACGGAGTATAGATCAATACGCCGATCGTCGTCATACGGCCACCTCCCCCGTGCCGTCCACGAGGAAATAACAG
This sequence comes from Clostridia bacterium, assembly GCA_017394805.1. NCBI lineage: Bacteria > Bacillati > Bacillota > Clostridia > Clostridia bacterium. The sequence continues at coordinate 74,664 of JAFPXC010000009.1, forward strand.
CCCCCGTCTTCCGTCTTCGAGAGGACGGGCAGGGCGGTTTCGGGCAAGGACGGGCGCTTCTTCGCGTTGGCGGATATGCGCAGTTTGCCCCCCTCGAAGGCCACGACGATACGCGTCGCCACGGGCATCAAAGCCTCTATCACGTCCTCGAAGGTTTGGTAGAGCGCAAAGGCCGTTTCGGCCTCCAACGCGCCCTCCGTCAGCACGTTGACGCCCGCGTGGATGTTACGATATTTGAGGTAACGTAGGGGCTCATCCATAGCCAAATCCATATCGGCGTAGGTTATTTTGCCCCCGTCCGCCATCGTCAATAGCATATTCGAGCCGCGCTTGACGAAGGCCTGCCGCACCAGCACTTCGGCGACGATCGGGCGGAAGGCGGGCGTCGGCCTCGGTCAGCAGTTCGTTTATCTTGCGCTGCCTCGTCGCCATCACCTCGCGCACGTTGCGATAGATCTCGTTGCGCTGTCGCACCCGCGCGGCCTCCACCTGCAATTCGTTTTCCCGCTTGATGAGGGCGTTCTCTTCCTCGATGGTGGCGTTGGCGGCCGCCAATCGGTCGTTCAAGGCGTGTATATCGCGGCGATCTTCGGTGTAGAAGACGTATCCCGCCTCGCCCAATCGGTGCGCCCACAGCACGGTATCGCGGTCGAGTGGTTTTTCTCCTTCCGTCGCTTGCGCGAGGTCCTCTCGTCGGGCCTCTATCGCGGTTTCCGTGCGCCACCTCGGCACGAGGTCGTTGTCCGTAATGACGGCCGCGAGCCGCATTTTTGCGAAAACGCCCGCGTAATTCTCGTTGTACGGTATGAGCCGCAGGCGAATACTGCATTCAAACACCGCCAGCATACCGAACACGGACAATTCGGGCATGCTGTACGCATTGTGAAAGCTGCCGTTCCCCGACGTATAATTGTCAAAGGTCAACACGAGCGCGTAGGCCAATATGACGCCCACGGGGATGAGCGCTTTCAGCCAATGCTGGGTTTTCTTGGTCACGCTCACCAAGAGTCCCACGCCCAGCACCGCCTCGGATACGAATATCGTCCATATCACGTAATAGAACGGCCCGTAGCCGTAGGTGTCCGGCTGCCCCGTGATGGGCACGGTGACGAACGGCTCGAATACGAGGTAGTGCCACTCGTTGGTGCATACCAAAAGGAAGAAAACCGCGGGCACCACGAGGAGCCATCGTTCGTCCACGTGAACGTCCGTCGCCCCCCGCCATTCGGTCGAATAGATACACGCCATCAAAAAGAGTGCGGGTATGAAAAGGTAGGGTACGTAGTATAGGTACCAGGTCCATTGATAGACGTAGGCGTCGCTTGGTTGTACGAAGCGGTAGCGCACCGTGCGCAATACCAAAAAGAACACCATCAGCCACGCCGCCGCCGCTATATACAGCCGCGCTCTCGTGGGCAGTAGCCGCGTGCGCACCGACCAATACCACGCCAGCACCAGCCCGATATAGCCGAACGTGATTACGCAAAACAAGAGCGCCGCGAGGTCGTGCAACTCCCACTCGAAGTAGTGCAATAGTCCCAGTAGGGCGAACGTCGCCCCGAAGACCAGCGTGTACATTATCGATCTTTTCCGTTTCATTCTACTTGCCTTGTCTCTCCGTGGTTGGCCCTGTCAACAATATCGCAAATCCCCGCACCGTTGCGCCCGAAGGATCCCCTAAGTAGAGTCACCCTTCCTCCGTCATGTTGAGCCACAATGGCAACTGCCATTGTGTGTCGAAACATCCCCTAAGCAGAGGTACTAAACGTCTTCCTCGTTACTTCACCTCTATCCCTACCGCAACTTGCGCTTAGCGCAAACTTCACTCGAGGCGGTGCCTTGAACTTCACTTGCATAGCAAACTTCACTTTCGCATAGCGAATACTTCACCGCGCCTTGCGCAGGGAGTTCTCCCTCTATTCTACACCCGCCGTGTCCAAAAATCAATCACTTTTCCCCTCGACTTGTCATTCCGCCCCGCCTCGCTCCTCGTTTTCCCCTCGCCGACAGACTCTATCCTTACCGCAACGCACCGAGAGGTGCTATTCACGGAGGCATTGGCCTTCAATTCACGCGGGCACAGCCCGCAATTCACGGCGCATAGCCGCCAATTCACCGCGCGGCACAGGCATCTATCCCTACCGCAACTTGCGCTTTGCGCAAACTTCACTCAAGGCGGGGCCTTGAACTTCACTTGCATAGCAAACTTCACTTTCGCATAGCGAATACTTCACCGCGTGTCGCGATTCGGATTTTGCTATTAGAGGTGGGCGGAAAATTCGACGCGACGCGCAAAAATCTTCATTTTTCTCAATTTTCCAAAAAAAATGCTCTGCCTCATCACTTGTGAGGATATGCTCGCGCCCCCGCGTATGGTATAATGATGGCAAAGTGTCGCAGTGTCGTCATACGCTGTGAAGAAAAACCTAAAGGAGGTACATATATGACAAGTAAACTCAACTTGCGTCTGACGCTCGCTACGGTTGCCATTGTGGTGGTATTGGCTATCGTACTCGGGCTTATCGTGACGCTCACCCCCGCCGTGCAAACGGCGAGCGCCGAGATAGAAATCGGCGGCGGTTGGTATAATCACACGGTCTACGAGTGGGAAGACCCTGCGGATGATGCCAACCTTGCCTACATCCGTGTGTTGGATAACACCAGCGCGGAGTACTACGATTTCTTCTGGACTACTTCGAACAATGAGCCTTTTACCTATTCGCTCGCTTGCACCGCGGACGAGTTGGTCAATAACTTGTGGACCGTTGACGTCAATACGTCCGACGATTTTACGGGTGTTGATTACAGGGCTGGTTTGGGCAATACGTTCACCGGTTACTATGCCACTTACGATAGCACGAGTGACCGCCCCGGTGAGTATTTGGTTGGCGCTCCCACCAAGCCCGGCCAGTACACCGTGGTGATTTATAACGACAGCACCGATAAGCCCATGGCATGGGTGGCCGTCAAGTTGTACAGAGAGTTCGGCCCCTTCAAAGTGTTCAACACCGAGTTCACCTATGGCACGTACAGCGGCAACGATCTCATCGACGCTTTGTACAGCACCTCTGACTATGGCTACGCCAAGTTGGCTCAGGATTACTACGACGAGAAAGCCGGCTATCACTATGGCGCTTACATCGATGACGAGGGCGAAACCATGCGTTACGGTCGCAGAGTCAACAACAACCTCGACGCCGACGGCGACTGGAACAAAGGCTCTGCGTATTTGCCCGCGGGCAAGTACAATATGACCGTGTGGTGGGAGGATTGGTCCGGCGGTTCCGCAGGTGACATCGGCAACGTGGGCGATCCTGCACTCGAGATCGAGGTCAAGCCCTTAGTGGTCAACGAAACGTATGGTTCCTCTCAATTCACCCGTACTTGGGGCGACTATGATTTGGATTTCTATCAACCCATGGCCATCGATACGAATCCCAACGCTCAATTGGAGTGGTGGTATGACGACGGCTCCGAGGACGGTGCCAAATTGCCCAGCGGTTTGGATCTGCAACCCGGCAACTACAGCGTGTGGCCCGTGTTGACCGGTTCCGACGTGGAAGCCGGCAACATCGTCATGGGCAGAATCGACGTTGATATGGATGAGGCCAACAAGGCCAACCCCGCCACCCTCGTCATCAATCCCATCGACCTCACCTACAGCATCGCCAACGACGCCTTCACCGGCCTGACCTACGGCGACGCTATGAGCTTCGGGTTCAAGACCAACGTCTACACCAACGAGACCGCCAGAACGGCGACTGCCGTCTCCAATTGGGGCGCTATCGATTACTATGTGCGTTGGTACTACGAGGACGCCGAGGGCAAGCATGACTTTGATGAGTTCTGCCCCGCCGGCACCTATACCTTGAAGTATGAGTACCTCGGCAGCCAAGTGTACGGTTTCGAGACCGGTCTTACAAAGAACGGCGACAGCTTCTTCGACGACGAGAATCCCATTCGCGTCACCATCAAGAAGGCTTCCGTCACCGACGCTACCGTGTATATCGGCACCGAGCCTTCCTCTATGTCGCTCATTATGTTCACCGGTGACTACGTCGAGGCCTCTCACCTCAACGAGTTGTACTACGTTCCCACCGGCTTGAAGTTCAGCGTGAAGAGCATGAGCGATCCCGCCGCCAAATTCGCCTTCGACGGCTGGAAGAGAAATCCCGACGATGACGAAGAAGAGCCCGTGACCGACCTCTCCGAATTGATCGGCAACAACGTTTATTTCGCGTATAACGTCTATGCTGTCAAGAACGTGGGTACCGAGGAAGAGCCCGAGTGGGTCAAGGATACCAACTACAACGTGGATCAACTCTCTTGCGCCGTGCGTATCAACCGTCGTCGCATCCAAATCGTGCCCGACGTGAGCATGCTGTACTACGACGGCACCGAGCAGGTCCCCGGCTTCACCATCCAAGGTGTGGACGGTTACCTCAACCCCAACGAGCCCGCAGCCCCCGAGTTCCGCATCGATGACCCCTGGACCGTCTTGGCCGAGGCCGACAACATCATCAAGGGCACCAATGCCGGCAGTGGTTACGACTACGGCGTCCAAGTGCTGGACGACACCCGTTTCATTATCGACGATATGGGTTCTCTCCACTTGGCTTACACCTGGCCCTACAGCATTGAGCAAATGCATCCCACCTTCGAGTTCACCAAGCTCCAAGACTGGTTCTACACCGAGGCCATCATGGTTCATGCCGGCAGCGAGTACGATGACTTCATGGAGTATATGGCCAAGAAGATCTCCATCGAGTTGGTCACCACCGGTCTCGAAGGTGACGAGGTCGAGCTTGACTCTGTGCAATGGACCGTTAACGATTATGACTGGTACGCGCCCGACGAAGACAAATTCGACACCGACGTCGCCAACTATATCGGCAAGACCATTACCTTCCGGTTTGGCAACGCCGTGTCCGACAGCGGCAACGTGGCCAGTTGGTCCGACAGCTATTCCTTCACCGTGGTCAAGGCTCCCGTGTACTTCATCTATAATGATTCTGCCGTAACCTTGAATCCCACCGACCTCAACCTGCAAGCGGTCGCATGGTACGATTGGACCGCCGTGCTCTTCAATCGCGAAGACGGCATCGCGGTCGAGACCAGAATGGAGTTCTCCGTGGACTACGATATGAACGACGACCTCAACCATGACGACTTCTTCGAGTTGACCAATGGCAGCAACGGTGCCAAGTTTGCGGGTGAATACAACTTCACCATCGGCTTCAGCACGGCGTCGTCTACGATGATCTCCGACTACTATGAGATCATGAATCCCGAGGTCACCTTCACCATTCCCTGGAATATGGTTACGGTGGAGAAGTTCGATTTGCCCACCGACTTCACCTACGGCGGTGAGGACGGCAACAGCTACTATCAGACCCCCTTCGTCGACTTTGTCGGTGAAAGTGACATCATCGGTGCTACCGACGGCTTCGGCGAGGCGGCTCAGACCTTCCGTATTCCTTACGAGACTTGGGAGTTCCGCACCTCCACCGAGGATCCTTGGACCCTTTGGACCGACGTTAACTATCCCAAGGATGTCGGCGTCTATCTCGTGCGTTACAGCGCCGTGTTCTACAACGTGACCTGCGACCAATACGCTTGGAATGACGAAACCGGCAAGTGGGACGTCTATCTCGACGTGGAAGACTATTTAGGACAAAAGACCCGCGACAAGGGCGTCTACAAACTCGACTACGTAGAAGGCACCTTCCGCATCAATCCCCGTGACCTCACGTTGCAATGGATCGGTTTGGACAATATGTACAACGGTTTCGGCCACATGGCCAACGCCAACGCCACCATGGCTTACGGCGAAGCGTTCGACGAGTGGGTTGCCTACACGCAAGATAGCTACACCGACTACCAAGAAGGCGGCTATGCGCTTACCGCTGCGTTCAAGAAGACCAACAGCTTGGGCAACGACAACTACAACCTCGTCAACCCCGCTGCCACCTTGTTCATCAACAAGATCAAGGCTACCGTGGTTGCGGACGACATCGACGAGATCTACGGTTGGGCTCCCGTCTACACCTACCGCATCGAAGGTTTGGTCAACGAGGAGACCGAGGCGTCCTTGCGTACCGCGGGCGACCTTACCGGTTATCCCTATCTCCACTCCTCCTATGCGCAATACTCCGACGTGGGCGAGTACGGCATCGTGTGCGAGGACAGCAACCTGTGGGCTCTCAACTATGAGTTCGAGTTCCAAGACGGCACGTTGACCGTTGCGAAACAATCGTTGACCGTCAGCATCGACCAAAACGCGTACTACGTCTACACCGGCGAGGCGCAAGCTGCCTTTAGCACCACCGGCTTCAACGTCGACCCCGACACCTTGCGTGAGCAAGACAATGCGCTCTTGACCTACAAGTTCTCCAAGACCGCGGGCGGCTATAGCACCGACGTGCCCACCTGGACCGATGCGGGCGACTACACCGTGTACTTCCAGGTCACGAGCACCAACTACGAGACCTATACCGGCAGTTACACCTTCAACCTCGCCAAGGCCACCATCCAAGGTTACATTCGTCAAAGCAAGACCTTGACCTACAATGGTGCCGAGCAGGGCGGTAGTGCCGCACTCGAGGATACCATTGCCACCGTGGCTGCGCGCGATACCTCCAGCATCGTCAAGCAATACAAGACCTCTATCGATGGCGCTTGGGGCGGTCTGCCCACCTTCATCGATGCCGGTACGCACGGCATTTGGTTCAAAGTCACCGCCGACAACCACGAGGACATGCAAGACTACTACGAGATCGCCATCGATCCCGTCACCGTCACTTACAAGTTCATGATCGACGGCGAAGAGACCACCTCTGCCGAAACCACCGGTAGTGATCACACCGTCACCGCCACCATCACCAACAGATTCGGCTCTGACGACGTCAGCATCGAATTGTCGGGTGATACCGTCGAGTCGGAGAAAGGCAACTACGTCGCCACTTTGACGTTGATCGGCGCCGCCAAAGCCAACTACTTGTTCGCAAACGGCGACGACACGACCAGCGTCAACTGGGCTATCGGTTTCGCCACCATCACGGGTGTCAGCGTCGTGCAGAGCGGCACCGTTATCTACAACGGCACCGCTACCGCTGCCGCTTCGGTTAACACCGCTGCGATCACCAAGCATGGTGAAGACGCCGTGTTCTATTACAGAAAGAGCGAGGCCGACGAATGGTCTACTTCCATTCCCGTGTTCACCACCGCCGGTGCGCATACCGTGTACTACATGGTCACGGCCGAGAACCACAGTGCTTTCGGTGGCAATGACAGCGACAAGTTCACCGTCGTAGTCAGCGCGCGTCCCATCACCGTCGGTTTGAGCGGTGACGGCAGTCACTTTACCTATGGTGACGACGACAGCACCTTCGTGGCAGGCAACCTCGTTGCCCTCAACGACACCTCCTTGGGTGTGGGCGATACCTTCGCTGATGTTGCTACTTATGCGTTCAATCTCAAGAGCTATACGCAGCAAGGCACCTACAATATCAGCGTTACTTCGCTTGGCAACGCCAACTACGACTTCGCGGGCGCGACCGCGCAGTATATTATAGACGCGCGCACGTTGCGCTTCGACTGGAGCCACACCGGCGACCTCATCTACAACGGCTCTGAGCAAAAGCCCACCGTTGCTGCCAAGGCCGAAGACGTGAAGAACGGCGACGTCATCAGCATCACGTTGGGCGCAGGCAAAGTCAATGCGGGCAACGGTTACACCATTACCGTCACCGAGATCGGCAATGCCAACTACGTGATTGACAACGCCACCAAGTCCACCACGTTCTCCATCAGCCCGAGACCCACTTTCGTCACGATCGACAACAAAGAGAGCGTGTACAACAAGACCTTGGCCGTGCTCAGCTCGGCAGCGGCTGTCTCCGATGGTTACTATCCCACCGTTGCCAACGACGGTGCGCAAGGTCAAATCTGGTCGCTCTACTTCAAGAAGAACGGCGTGGAGGTCAACCTCGACAAGACTTCCGACGTGGGTGAGTACGAGATCTGCGGCAGAACGTTGAACAACAACTATGCTGTCACCTTCGAGAACGGCGTGTACACGATGTTGCCCGCCACCATCACCAACGTCACCATCGCGCAGGACGGCGTCTTGACCTACAACGGCGTTGCCCAACAACCCGCGCTCAAGAACGTCAGCGCCAAGACGCAAAATAGTGAGGACTGGGAGTTCTGGTATTCTGCCACCGAAGACGGCACCTATACCACCACCGTGCCCACCGCGTATACCTACGCCGTGAATGCGGTCAACCGCCTCTACTACGTCGTCAAGGCTGCCAACCATAGTGATACCGCGCCCGCGTACATCGACGTCACCGTCAACGCGCGTCCCATCACCGTGACCATCAACGCCAAGGATAGCTTCTACGGCGACGCTCAAGTGGCGCTCGACGCTGTGGCTACCTTCAAGAATAGCTTCAACGATGGCAAGAACGTTATCGTGGACGGCGAATTGCCCTACGCTCTCGCTTGCGAAGTGAACGGCAAGAGCCACACCGGCGCGTATAGCATCACCGGCAGCTGCGTCAACTTCAACTACGACATCACCTTCGTGGCGGGTACTTACACCGTCAACAAGAAAGTGGTCACGCCCAAGTTCTATGTGGACGGAGCCGAGGTTACCGAGGCTATCGCGCTGTCCTATGACGGTGTGGAGCATACCTTCGTCGTCAAAGCGGCAGGTGTCAATGGTCAAACCATCACCATCGCCGTAGACGAGTGGACCGATCCCCAAGGCAGCACCGAATTCGAGGTTCCCGCGCAAGCGTTGTATGCCGATGACGAATTCGACTATGCCGACTACGAGATGGCCGACTACAACGTGCCCGATTACTCCATCGTCAAGCGTGAGATTACCGTGGAAGGCACCCTCGATGCCAACCTCACCAAGGTGTACGGCAACCTCGAAGGTCTTGATCAACCCTTCAGTTACGTGCAACTTGCCACCGGCAGCACCTTGGCCGTGGGCGACGAACTCGCCGACGTTATCACGGTGACCTTGGCCACCAAGTTGACCAATGGTGACGAAGTGGTCTTCGCACCCGTTGCCGACTTGAGCGACGTTTGGAATGTCAACAAGTATTATCTGTACGTCATCAACCTCGACACCGATCACTATGTGATTAACGAGGAAGAAACCTATGCGGTGGGTATCCTCGACGAAGAAGTGGACTACCTCGACATCGTGGCGAGAAAACTCACCGTCACCGTGGATGCCAAGACTTCCGTCTATGGTGCAGAACCCGCCGTGTTGACCGCCGTTATCGCGGCCGCCGAAGATGATCAAATCGCTGTCGTCGACGAGGACGCCACTCCCTACAGCCTCGTCTGTGCTGCTGTGGCCACCTCCGCTGTCGGTGCGTATGACATCACCGGTTCCTGCGTCGACGCCAACTACGACATCATCTTCGTTGGCGAAGCCGGTGCTTACACCATCACCAACGCCACTCTTACCGGCATCAGCGCCGCGCAAAGCGGTACCCTGACCTACGACGGCACCGAGCAAGCGGCCACCGTGAGCACCGCCGCCACCTCCGTGAATGAGCAGGCTGTCGCCTTCACCTACAGCAAAGCTGCCGACGGTACCTTCTCGGCAAGCGTGCCTTCCTTCAAGAATGTAGGTGAGTACACCGTGTACTACAAGGTGAACGCCGCCAACCACAACGAGGCGACCGGTAACTTCCAGGTGACCATCGTCAATGCCGAATTCGCCAACGTCAGCGTGTCGCAAGCCGCTGCCCTTACCTACAATGCCGCCGAGCAAGTCGCTACTGTTACCAAGGTTGCCGGCACCAAAATCGAGGCCGACGTGGCTGCCTTCACCTTTGCTAAGGCTGCCAACGGCACCTTCGCCGCCGACGTGCCTTCCTTCAAGGATGCTGGCGAGTACACCGTGTACTACAAGGTGAACTTGGTCAACTACAACGAGGCGACCGGTAGCTTCAAGGTGACCATCGGCAAGAAGGCTTTGACCGTCAAGGCCGACGACAAGTCCATCACCTACGGCGACTACAAACCCACCTACACCGAGAGCTACGAAGGCTTCGCGGGTAGTGAGGACAAGGCTGTGTTGGGTGGTGAGTTGACTTTGACCTGCACCTACGAGCAGTTCAAGTCCGCCGCCGGCAAATATGACATCGTGCCCGCCGGTCTCACCAGCGACAACTATGCCATCACCTTCACCAAGGGCACCTTGACCGTCGCCGAAGGCGAGTTCGAGGCTGTCGAAGTCAAGGACGGTGGCAAAGTCGAGGTCGACGTTGACGCCGCCGCCGCTTCCTCTGTCGAGGGCGTGGACATCAACAAGATTATCGAGGCCGCTGCCAAAGCCGGTGACAACGCCGGTTTGACCCTCACCGTGGGCGAAGGCAACAAAGCCTCCTCCATCGTGTTGAATGCCGCCGCCGTCAAGGCCTTGGCCGGTAAGGACGTCAAGATCGCCTACACCGTCAAAGAGGGCGCCGATGCCGCCGATGCCATCAAGGGCGCCGAGCTCGTGCTCGACATCACCTTGAGCGGTATGACCGATGGCACCGCCACCATCACCGTGCCCTTCGCCAACAATGCCCCCGGTGGCAAAGTTGCCAAGATCTTCTACGTCGATGAGAACGGCAAGAAGACCGATATGAAGGGTGTGTTCGAGAATGGCACCGTCACCTTCACCACCGATCACAACTCCACCTATATGGTCGGCTACGTCTTGTCTATCGGCTCCATCGTCGGTATCGTCATAGCGGCCGTTGCGGTAGTTGCTATCGTCATCGTGTTGGTCATCGTGCTCGGCAAGAAGAAGAAAGCCCCCGCGGCCAAGGAAGAGGCTCCCGCCAAATCCGAAGAGGCCGAGGAGACCGACTCCACCGACGCCGAGTAATCCACAACAATAGTTACCCTCAGGCGGCTTCACTGCCGCCTGGGCAGTACCTACTAGCAACCAAACAAAAGGCTGTGCCTCAGTGCTGTTCCATTAGGGATTTTATGAAAAAAGAAATTCGATGGTAATTGCACTGTCAAGCGGTCAACAAACAAGGATTTGGAAGTTCCAAGTCCTTTTTTTGTTTACGGATGGAGGCTTTGGGATATATGGTTGCATACCTTGAATTATTGTGAAAAAAGTGATATAATAAGGACGTTATCATCAAAGAACGAGAGTATGATCCTATGAACGAAGTTAAGACGACGCTGAAACGGATAGCGGTTTATTATCTGCTTCTTGCGATCAACATTCTGTTTTGTGCGAATATCGTTGCGGACGTGTTTCCCACCCGCAATCTTTCCGCGATCTATTTGCTCGTTCTTTCCGTATGTCTCGTTTTGTATTACGCGCACAGAGTCGTTCCGTCGGGCTATTTGTCGGTGATGGTGAAAGCGCTGTCCGTAATGGCTGTTTTTCTCATCCTTTTGCGCGGAATAAAGTACAGCGCGGTGTCCGAGATCGGCGTACTTGCGCGTCTCTCGTGGTATCTTTATTACGTGCCGATCTTGCTCATACCGCTGTTTTTGTTCGCCATATCCCTTCTTGTATCGTCCAAAGACAATTCGCGTTTACCGAGACTTTGGTTCGTGTCGTTTGCGCTGACCGTGGCGCTTCTCGTTCTCGTTTTGACAAACGACCTCCATCAGCAGGCGTTTGTGTTCAACCCCAACTTCGACAACTGGGACAACGATTACTCCTACGCTTGGCTGTTCTACGTCGTCAACGCGTGGCAATTCGCCTTGTCTTTTGCGTCCATTATTATATTGATCTATAAATGCCGCATAAGCAGTTCCAAGAAAAGCGCGTGGATCATCCTCATTCCGTTTGCGATAGGGATCGTCCTGTACGCGCTACTTCTTACGGGCGCAATGCCGAAACTGAACGGCGCATACATCGTCGAGTTTCCCGAAGCGCACATTTTTACGGCGGCGACGGTGTTGGAATGTTGCATGACTTTGGGACTTATTCCGACCAATACCGATTACGGCAAAATGTTCCGTAGTCTCTCCATCGCGGCGCAAATTACCGACAAAAAAGGTACGCCCGTTTACGCTTCGGCGAAGTCTTCGCCCCTGACGAGCGAGCAGTTTGCCGCGGAAAGCGGCACTCGTATCGACGAACATACCGTACTGTATAAAATGCCCATTCCCGGCGGCTTCGGGTTTTGGCTGGACGACATGACCAATCTCGACGCCCTCAACGAAGAATTGGAAGAGGCGAAAAATTGCTTGCAAGAAGAAGCGGAACTTACACGTCTGCAAAACGAATTGAAAGAGAAACAGACCAAAATCGAACAAAGAACGCGTGTGTACGACGCGATCGCCCGCCGCACGCAAAAACAGTCGCAAGACATATCCCTTTTGGCAAAAACGGCGCGAGAAAGCACCGACAAAGCGGTAAGGGAAGAATGTCGCAAGCACATTACGCTCCTCGGCGCGTATATCAAGCGTTACGCCAATCTGACCTTGCTTGCCGAAGAAAGCGACGTCATAGCGAGCGGAGAATTGGGACTTGCCGTCAGAGAGGTCTTACGCTATCTCAACTACTGCGGCAAGCCGGGCGAAGTGATGATAGATACCGATTGTTTGGTATCTTCCGAGGCGGCAATCGCCGCATTCGAGGTCTTTGAAACGCTGTTGGAAGACAATTATGTCGGCTTGAAAGGCGTGTTCGTCAACCTCTCCGGCAAAGAAAAAGTGACTTTCAAAATGATCTTCGAGGACTTGGACGAGCCCATCTCGATCTTCCAAACAAAAGAACTGACGGACGTCGGCATAACCTATGATACCGCGCGCGAAGACAACGTCACCTATATCTCGTTGACTCTGCCAAAAGGAGGTGAAAAGCTATGACTTCCTTTGATACGCTTTCCGCGCTTCCTCGTGCATTCTTCGCTTTGTGGGCATTGCTCCTTTGCCTTGCCGGTATCGGGGGCGTGTTCCTTCCCTTGTGGAAGAAACGCTACCTTTTCTCCCTACTCGCGCTCGTCCTTTTTCTACCCGCATACTTTATGTGGCAGGTGATTTTCGACGTGGCACTGTTCAACCGATTGGGGATCGTCGTGTCATCGGTCACCGAGACGCTCGGCGGTATCGATTGGGTGTGGTGGTTCGTCGTATTATTCGCGCTTTCGGTAGCCCTTTTGTGCCTTTTGGGATACAATATTCGATATGAAAAGAGCCACGTCACCTTGGGCTCCATCAAGAAATACCTCGACCAGTTGCCGTGCGGCGTGTGTTGCTACAAGGATACCGGCAGAGTGCTGTTTACCAATATGTGCATGAACGAACTGTGCGCCACTATCACCGACGGACAACTCCTCAACGGCAATTCGTTCCACGTCGTCGTTGCGGACAAGATATTGACGGTAGGCGACAAAATGTGGCGTTTTACCTCTTGGGAACTGACGGTGGGCAAGGATAAGTTGCACGAGATGATCGCCTCGGACGTAACGAGCGAATACGCCAAAACGCAGGCGCTCGAAAAAGACAAAGCGGAACTATCCCGCCTCAACCGCGAACTGAAAGACTACAATCTGAATATCGACGATGCCGTAAGAAGGCAAGAGATCCTGCAAGCCAAAGTCAACATCCACGACGAGATGAACCGGCTGATGCTCTCCACCGTTTTGGCGGATGGCCAGGACGCGGCGACGATGGACAAGATATTCGCTATGTGGGAGCAAAACGCCCTTCTTCTTTGTATGCAAGCGGACGACGCGGCGGATAAAAAGGCGATTGGCAAAATCAAAGACCTTGCCGACGCGCTCAAAATCCGCTTGGTTTGGCGGAATCGTTTGCCCGGCGTCCTCACCGAAGAGCAACGTGGTTTGTTTCTCACCGCCGCGCAGGAGGCCGTAGCCAACGCCGCAAAACACGCGGGCGCAAAAGAGATCGCTATTGACTTTGCCGCAACGGAAACGAGTGTAGAATGCCGGCTTACCAACGACGGGGATATGCCGAGTGGTGCGGTGACCTTTACGGGCGGACTTCTTAACCTTAAACGCCTTGCGGAAAGACAAGGCGCACGTGTAGAGACTTTCGCCGACGAAAACTTTACGCTCGCAATCGTTTTTCCTCGCAAAGATTAGCCGGATGGCTGATGTGCAAACTATTTTATAGTTGTATAATAGAAGCAAGCGTGCAAGCACGAAGTATTTGCGTTACGCTTGCGCCGCATTGCAACACGCGTCTTTGCGACAGCAAAGGTATGCATGGCATACGGCAATCGCAAGATTGCACGCGGTATTGTTGTATAATAGAAGCAAGCGTGCAAGCACGAAGTATTTGCGTTACGCTTGCGCCGCATTGCAACACGCGTCTTTGCGACAGCAAAGGTATGCATGGCATACGGCAATCGCAAGATTGCACGCGGTATTGTTG
>JAFPXC010000010.1 GCA_017394805.1 Clostridia bacterium
GTTCGTCCTGAGCCAGGATCAAACTCTTGAGTTTAATCTTGACTTAAGTTTTTTCTCTTATTCTTAGAAAGACTGTTTGTTTTTCTGGTTCAAAGAAATTAAAACTCATATATTCTTGTTTGCCCTCTTTCAAAGGCGAATTAACAAGGACACACTCGCTTTCTTTACCTATCTATTCACTTTTCAAGATACAAATGCCGCCTTACGACAGCCTATTAATACTATCACAAAGAGAAATAGATGTCAACAAAAAAATATCAAAATTTTCAAAAAAAATCTTTTTTGTATAATACTACGTATTATGCGAGGATAAAGTCGCCCGTCGCACGGGAAAACGCGGGTTTTCGATGCGGTTTCGGCTCGATGGAACGAACGATCGCAGGGTGCGGTGGACTACGCCAACGTGTGCTTATGCTCGATGACGCCGCCGCCTATGCAATCCCTATCCATATATAATACGGCGTATTGCCCCTCGGCAACCGCGCGTTGGGGGCGGTCGAACCGAACGGTGACCACGTCGCCCAGGACGGCGGCCGTGGCCGACTCGAGGGGCTGCCGGTGACGAATGCGGCACCGCACGCGGTACTCTCCGTCCGCAAGGGGCGTGGGAATGAAATTGAAGCGCTCGGCCACAAGACTGTCGCTATACAGAGCGGGGCACTCCCCTTGATTTACCCACAAGATATTGTTGTCTACGTCCTTTTTGACCACAAAATACGGCTCGCCGTTGCCGCCGCCGCCCACGCCTAAACCGTGGCGCTGGCCGACGGTGTAGTAGTACACGCCTTGGTGGCGGCCGACCGTGACGCCGTCCAACGTCTTGATGTCGCCCTCGCGCATGGGGATATAGGTAGACAAGAATTGGCGGAACTTGCGCTCGCCGATGAAGCAGATGCCCGTGCTGTCCTTTTTGGCGGCGACGGGAAGCCCCGCCTCGGCGGCCAGCGTGCGCACGAAATGCTTGTCGGTGACGTCGGCGAGGGGAAACAGCACGTTGGTCAGTTGCTCGGTCTTGACCTGGTTGAGAAAATAGGTCTGATCCTTGGCGGCGTCGGCGGACAGCATGAGGTGGGGAAGTCCGTCCGCGCGGCGTTCCACCTTGGCGTAGTGGCCGGTGGCGATGAAGTCGGCGTCGAAACTGCGGGCGTACTCGGCAAAGACCTCGAACTTGATCTCGCGGTTGCACAACACGTCGGGATTGGGGGTGCGCCCCTTCTTGTATTCCTCGACGAAATAGGCGAACACGCGATCCTGATACTCCCGCGCAAAATCCACAGCGTAGTAGGGAATGCCCAAACAGTCGGCTACACGGCGTACGTCGCGGTAGTCGTCCTCGGCCGTGCAAGCGCCCGCGTCGTCCACCTCGTCCCAATTGCGCATAAACAAGCCCACGACCTCGTAGCCTTGGCGCTTGAGCAAGAGCGCGGCGACGGCGCTGTCCACGCCGCCCGATAGACCTACCACTACCCTACGCATCGAATACTCCCGTGCTACGATAGCGGTCGCCGCTGTCGGGCAAGATGATGACGACGTCGCCCGTGACGTATTCGGCGAGCTGCTTGGCACCCACCAAGGCGGCACCCGAAGAAATGCCGCAATAGAGGTTGTATTTGTCTTTGAGCTCCTTGGTGGCGAAGTAGGCGTCCTCGTCCGAAACGTGCAAAATGCCGTCCAATAATTCGATTTGGACGATGGAGGGGACGAAGTTGGCGCCGATGCCCTGTATCTTGTGCGAATGGGCGGGCTCGCCCAACAAAACGCGGCTCTTCTCGGGCTCGACGGCCATGACTTTGGCGTCGAAACCTTCCTGCAAAATGAAATCCTTGACGCCCATGGCGGTGCCGCCCGAGCCCAAGGGACTGACGATATACTTGGCGGAGGGCAACGCGCCGAATATCTCGGGCGCGGTGGTAAGGCGATGAATTTCGCGGTTGGCGGGGTTGTCGAACTGCGAGGGCATAAACGCGCCCGCAGCGGCCAATTCCTGCGCTTTGGCGACGGCGCCCTGCATACCGAGGCGCGCGTCGGTCAAGACGACCTCGGCACCGTACTGCACGAGCTTGTCCACGCGCTCCTTACTCATGGACGCGGGCATGGTGAGCACGACTTTGAGACCGACCTCACGGCCGACGTAGGCAAGGCCGATGCCCGTATTGCCCGAAGTGGGCTCGACGATGGTGTCGCCGACGGCGATTTGCCCCGCCTCGAAGGCGCGGCGCAGCATATTGTAGGCCGCGCGATCCTTGATGGAGCCCGTGGGATTGACGCTCTCCAATTTGCCGAAAATGCGCGCGCCGCCCATGGTGTCGATATACACCAAGGGGGTGTGGCCGATTTTGCTTTGAATCAACTCTAAACTTGCCATAATCTACCTTCTATGCGTGCGCTTACGCGTGCACGCGTACCAATTATTATTATATTACCACTACGCGGCGAAGTCAAGCCAAATAAAAACGAGACGGCCCGAAGGTCGTCTCGTCGTTGTTGTCGCCCGAAGGCTTATTTGTTGAACAAGGACACGCGCTTGATGCAAGCGGCGATCTCTTCCTCGGACAAATCGGTGTAGCCGTACCAGCCGTTGTTGTTGACGCTGTTGTTGTCGGCATCGCAAGAAATGGAAGCGGTAACTTGGATGTTTTTGACAAGGCGTCTGCCTTCTTCGGTGGTGGTGAAGTAACCGACCACGGCACCGGCGTTGATGAGGGACTTACGTCCGCCGATTTGAATGCCCAATACGTTGAGACCTTTGACTTTGCCTTGGATGTTGGCTTCGACGGAGACGCTGCGAATGACGCCGCCGTTGTTGTAGCCGACGACCGCGCCCAAGTCGAAGTAGGCGTTCTTGATGTCGAGCCAGCTCTTGCTCTCGGCGGTGATGGAACCGTCGGAAACGGTGATATTCTCGACGTTACCGGCGTTGCGACCGACGACGATGCCCGCGCTGACCGAACCGCTCTTGGCGAAGCTGACCTTGGCGCCGTTCAAGCGCAAGTCTTGGACGCAACCGTCGGTACCCACGACACCGAACATACCGATGGCGTAGCCGTCTTTGTCGACCTTGACAGGCTCGCTGATGGTGAGGTTGGAAATGGTGTAACCATTGCCGAAGAAGGTGCCGTTGTAGGGATGATCGGCGTCACCGATGGGGGTCAAGGTCTTGCCGAACATATCGATGTCGGCCATCAACTTGTAGCAAGCGTTGGCGTTGCCTTGGTTGACGAAGGAAGCGACACCCGCGAGTTGCTCGGCGGTGTAGATGAGGTAGGGAGCGCCGTAGCTGCCGTGACCGACGGAGTTGACGTCCTTGATGTCGCCTTGGACGGTCAAGGTGGTGTCAAGCACGGATTCGTCGGAGAGGTGCACGTGCACGGTGTAGGTGCCCTCGGCCAAGTTGTAGACGAACTCGTTGGCAAGCGTGAGCACGCCCGCGTTGTAACGATAGGACGAAGCCAAGATGGTGGCATTGTCCACCGTGACGTAACTGAACCCGAGGTGAGCGACGTCCAAAGCGTACTCAGCGACCTCGGCCTCTTTCTTGTTGACGGTGCAGTTGGCGCTGACGCTGGGCTTACCCTCACGATTGATGGTGAAGCTCATGGTGTTGACAGGCGTGTAGACGGTGACGACGTTGGCGCCGTAGCCCAAACCAGCGGGATAGACGGTGAGTCTATCGTTGGACTTGGCATATTGCTCGGCGGCAAGGCCCTCGATGATCACGTCGGCCAATGCGACCTCTTGCAAATTCCACTCGACGGAGATGGCGTTGTCGTTGTTGGAGCCGAAGGTATCACCGGCCAAAGCGGGCAACACGTCGTTGACCAGACTGACGACCAACTTGACGCTGCTGCTACCGGCGGTGACGGTGCCTTCCCACTCGGTGCCCTTCTTCGCGCGGAGGAAGTCGGCCTTGATGGTGATGCTGGCAGCACCGACCTCGTAGCCGCCCTCGGCACCCACGATAGACACGTTGGCACCCGAAGGAATCTTGGCCTGGAAGACCACGTCCTCGGCAGAAGACTTGTAGAACACTTTCTTCTTGACGGGAACGATGAGGGACTCGGTGGAAGAAACCACGTTGACGGTGAACGCAAGCGCTTCGCCACCGACGGTGACGGTGCCTTGGTAGGAACCGACAGCCAAGTTTTCAAGCAAAGCGACGGGAACGACGGCCTCGTCGGTGGGAACGGAAGTACCTTCCAAAGCCACGGCGCTGACCACGTTGGCGGCGTTGTCGAAAGCCTCGACGTCCAAGGCGAGCTTGGCGTTGGAGCCGACCACGTACTCGTAGGAAGCGGTATTCATCTTGGCGGCGCGGGTATCCTTGACGACGACCGAGAGGGTGATGACGTCACCGCTCGACAAGGTCACGGTCTCGGTATAGCTGCCGACCTCTTTGGCATCCCAGTAGGAAGCGAGGATGGCGAATTGACCGACGGACTCGCGGTAGTTAAAGTACTTGGCGCTCACGTTGGCGGAATCCTCCACGACGGAGACGACGTCGTTGCCTTGGAGTTGCATATCCCAAACGACGGCGGAAGGAGCGGCCTTGTCGAAGACTTTGAGGCTGTCCTCAACCTCGACGTTGGCGCTGTTGATGACGCGCACGACCAACTTGAGGTAGCCCTTGGAGGCCTCGACGACGACGCTGTGCGCACCGTAGCTGAGCCCGTTGAGGACGTATTGGTCGATGGCGAGGGTGTCACCGCTGTAGGAGTATTGGGTGTCCAACAAAGGAGTGCCGTCCAAAGTGACGCCCAAGAACTTGGAAGCGTTGAGCATAACCATCCAATACCCATCGGTGGGATAGGCGCGGTCGAACACTTGCTCGGCTTGGGTGGTGGTGGGACCCTCGGGATTCTTGATGATGGTAATGGTCTTGGAGAGGTCCTTGTTGACCTTGCTGGTCACGGTGATGTAGGACTCGAACTCATCCGCGGTGGTGGCGTACACGACGTTGCCTTCCATACGGAGGTTGGGACCCACGGTGTAGTCGAACTCGCTCCAGGCCAAGTTACGCGCGGTGGCGGCGCTGCCGATGGATTGGATATCCAAGGCGTTGACGTCCCAACCGACGACGTAGAAGTAGGAGTTTTGCATATAGATATTGTCGCTGTCCTCGGTCTCGATGAAGCTCATGGGCAGGTACTTGTGGCCGGCTTGATACAAGGGGAACTTCTTGTTGAGCAACGTGAAGCTGGCGATGTTGAAGCCGAAGACCTTGCCGTTGGCGTCGATGGACGCGTAGATACCGGTCTCGAAGTAGTAGGCGGGAACGATATTGAGGGACTTCTCATTCTTGAAGAGAGCGATGAGGTCGTCGCCGGAGAGGCTCAAACGACCGGCCACGTCGGCATAGACACCCGCGTGGATACCCAAGTTGATGGAAATGGTGCCGTACGCGCTGATGCCGACCTCGTTGAACAAGCCGACTTTGGCGCCCGCGGTACCGGCCATCGTGACGTTGTCGAAGTGGAACTTGTCGTCGATGTTGTGATAGCTTTGCAAACTGCCGCCCGCATAGACCACACCAAAGGTGGCGTGGAACTTGTTGGTGGCCAACGCGCCGACTTCGCCCGCGAAGGAAGCGCCCAACTCGAAGCCGAGGCTATCCTCTACGCAGATGGGAAGGGTGCCGATGGGGATGATCCACTTGGCGAACGTGTAGGGCTTCGCTTTGTCGGGAGAACCCAACTTCTCGCTGGTGACCTTCTTGACCAAGCTGGCCAAGCCGTTGGCGATGTCGGTCAACTTGTTGCCTTTCTCGTCCAAGCTGGACCAACTGTTGGCGTAGCTGGCCTCCAAGGTAGCGGTGGTCTCCACATCCATATCCAAGCTGACGTCGAAGGACTTGCCGCCCTCGTTGTCTTGCACGTGCACGTCAAACACGGGGGTAAGGGTGTTGGCAATCTTGACAACGATGCTGCCCTTGCCGTCGTCGAACACGTTGAATTTGATGGTGATGTTGAGGGTGACCTTGGAAGGCGTGCCGGGAGTGAAGCCGGGGTCGAACTTGACTTCGACTTTCTTCTTGCCTTCTTTGTCGCCGTCCAAATACTCCTCGCCGTAGAGATAACGGGTGGCGGCCAAGAACCAGTCGCTTTGGCGCAAGCTGGCCTCGGTGGCCTCGAGATCGAATTGGATGTCGTCCTTTTGCACGTCGTAGGACTTGTTGACGTAGATGTACTCGTACACGTCGCTGACGTCGGCTTGCTCCACCGTGAGGGTGTAGCTGTTGCCGTTGGCAACGACTTTACCTACGTTCTGAGCCTTGCGATAGGCTTGGCTCTTCAAGCCGTCGTTGTACACGAAGACCAAGTCCTCGCCCGCGGGAGCGCTGCCCTCGACGGTGAGCGTGTACTTGGTGGAATCGACTTCGTTCTGCGCAACGCTGAACTTGCCCGCCTCGAGCATAATGACGCTGTCCTTCACCTTGGTGTCGGCGTCCGTGCTCTCGCGCGCCGCAACGATGCACATGAAGGAATCGAGCCCTTCGTACTCCTCGTTGACGAACTCATACCCTGCGGCCAAGCTGACGGAATAGAACATACCTTCCTTCCAGCCGTCCTCGGGTTTCAGGCCGATGTTGCCGTTCGCGTCTTTGACAGTGTCCTTGGTCATGATGACCTTTTTGTAGGCATTGTCGACAACGTGGATGAACGTGTCGGGCGTGCCGTTGACCTCGGAGCCATCGACCGACCGAATGTACAACACGGTGCTGGCGTCGAAATTGCGGAACATGTGTTGCTCGTTGACGGATGCGTCACCTTCCGCAAATGCGACTTCGTTGGTGGTGCGCGTGCTGAACACGCCCGCAATGGCAAGTGCCGCGACAACGACAAGTGCTACTACGAGAACACCGCTTACGATTTTAATCGCCGTATTTTTCATAAAAGCCTCCATTTTTGAATTTTCCTTATCTATATACGTGCATACGCGAGCGCATACGCATACATATACATTATAATAATATCATCGCTTAGTGAAAAATGCA
Source organism: Clostridia bacterium (assembly GCA_017394805.1). Classification (NCBI taxonomy): domain Bacteria; kingdom Bacillati; phylum Bacillota; class Clostridia; species Clostridia bacterium. The sequence continues at coordinate 6,992 of JAFPXC010000010.1, forward strand.
ATAAGATTTTGCAACTATTTTTGTAAACCGCCTCGCCCTATCGAGGGCAAAAGTCCGTTAATGCACGCGTTATTGCGTTTTAAGCGCGATTATATGTTTATTAATTTTTCTTAATATTCTGTTTTTTGGGCGCAATTTGTCGTCCAACTTGACAAAAACGGGTGATTCGGCTATAGTATAGAAAGCGGCGACAACGAGACGCGAAAAGGTCTCGACTGCGGCAAAGGAGCAAGCGATTCGCAATGAAAACGGTGCGTTGGTTGATAGTGATGGTGTTGGTGGCGACGATAGGCGTCGGTCTCTTGACGGGGTGCAACGAGCAAAGCGCCGCACGCGACGGATACGACCTCTATACCTACGATACGGAGGCGAACGCCTTTGCGCCCATCGGCGTGAAACTGCGCTTCGACCAAGATAAGAAGGGCTTCGGCATAGAATACGCGGGCGTCATTCAGCTGTTCGGCGAAATGCGCGAAGTGCCGACGGGCTACGTGCTGTCCATCCGCAACGACGTATATGCGCAGGCGGAAGCGGCGCTCAGCGAGTTGAGCGAAGAGCAAAAGAAAGAACAAACCGCCGAGGTTGGCAAAGAATGGAATAACGCCATCGCCACCGAGGAACAAGTGTTTTTGAACGGGGACTACGCCTTCAGTTCGCTGTCCATCGACCTCATACGCCGCGTGGGAGACGGCAGCAAGAGCAACTACACCTCTATCGACGGCTACTACGAATCGGCCAACAACAACGAGAATATCTACCTCTTCAAAGACGGCAAGGTGTACGGCAACGTGACCGACAAGGACGGCAACGCCACCTATAAAAACGGCGAGCCCGTGATGAACGAAACGGCGGGCGCGAGTTACGTGCTGAACGACAAATTCATCATTTTGACCAAATTGGACGGGGACGGGGGGGTACTTCTCGATACCAACGGCAAGCCGCAAAAGATCGTGTACCTCTTGGGTAGCATCACTTACCCCAAGGATCTGGCCGACTTCGCCTACACAGACGACGACTACTCAGACACAACCAAAGCACTCGCGGAGCGCTTGGCAGGCAAGACGGTGGGACTGCTGACGAAGACCTTTTACTCGACGAAAGACCTGACGCAACTTGGTTTTAATTGAGGAGAACAACAAAAATCGGCAAATGTGCGAAAATCCCTTGCCAAGCGGAAGGAATTGCATTATAATAGTGTCGTTGTGTGCCCAAAGCACACGCAAAACCGAATAACGCTTGTTTTTTCGAGCACCCTTGGAGAGTTGGCTGAGTGGTCGAAGGCGCACGACTGGAAATCGTGTTTACCTCATAAGGGTAACTAGGGTTCAAATCCCTAACTCTCCGCCAGAAGGGAATAATACGAACACCGAGAACAATTCGGAGTTCGTATTATTTTTTGCAAAAGACTTCTTTGGAGTCAAAGTAGCAAGATGAATATGGATAATTTCAGCGAAAGCCGGGCGGGAACGCTCGGCTTTTTCATATATTATTTGAACCTTCTTCCCGTTGTTGTGATCGGAGAATACTTTTTCAATGAAGATGGAATCCCTCCGATTTATTTGCCTTCTCGTTGTGGCTATCGTAGCACGGAGAAAATCGGAAGCCAACGGGAAAAATTATCGCTGAAAACTTCTAAAATACCGAGAGTCGGACTTGATATAAAGTTCGGCTCTTTTTTTATTTACGCAATATTTTTTCCTTTTTCGTTGACTTCGGGGATTAAGACCGAAAGTAGTTTGAATTATTGCTTTTCTTCGTGCTGTCGTTGCCCCTGCCGGAAGGCAAATAAATTATTCGGAGGTATTCCAAAATGAAAAAAGTAGTATTCTCAATCACCAACGTAAGAAGTAAATCGGATAAGAAATTATCCGGTTTCGGGTATTTGACGGAAGGTAATTTACTCTGTCCGTGCATATCCAAAAACAACAAGCCTTATATCCGTATCTTTGAAGACGTTGAAAAGGCTTGCCACCCCGTCGCGAACAAACAAGACGAGTTCAAAGGCTATATCACAATGTACTTTACCGAAGTTCCCGTTTACAGAGAAAAAGACGGCTCTTACGATATGCTCGACCTTGAAGTCGAATATCAAGTTTGGTACAAATTCGTAAAGGAGTAATGAAAAATGGCTGAATATCAACACTTTGACGGTGAAACCTTTATCACCTTTGACATTGTATCCATCAACGAAAGAACGAACGAAGTTCAAGTTGCCGTTACCAACAGAGGCAAAATAAGCGTCATCACTTACGACATATACACCGATGAAGACGGCGAATACTTCGAATACGGCTGTATGTACGAGAAAATCTATCTCAAAGACTTTATGGAGGCGTGAAATGGACGGAAATATCAAAATCGTTATCGGCTCTTGGGGCTCATACAACGAATGCAACGAAAGAGCGTTAGGCTCAAAGTGGCTTGACCTTTCGGACTACAACGATTGGGAGCAAATCACCGATGAACTCAAAGAAGAAGGCTTTATTCTCGACGGTATCGACGAAGAACTGTTTATTCAGGACGTAGAAGGCTTGCCATCGGGCTGTAAGAATTGGGATTATACCAACCCGCAAACGCTATTTGAAACGCTCTATGAATCGGGCGTTTTAGACGACGAATACAAGTATAACGTTCTGATGGCGTTCCTTGAAGTCCGTTGTTATGACGACTTCGAAAATCTCGTGTCTTCCCACGGCTCGCGTTGGAATGATGATATCAATTTGTATAAAGGCTACGATTGGGACGATTACGGGCGTGAAATGTTTTCGTGTTCCGGTTATGACCGAGAGATACCCGAACACCTGCAAGACTTTTTCGACTTTGAAGCATACGGAAAGTATCTCGGCGACTACACCGTACAAGAATACAGCGAAGGCTTAATTGAAATCTATTAAAAACAAGGAGATAAAAACAATGAAAACAACCAACGAACAAAAGAAAATCGAAGCACTCGAAAGGATGAGAACTCTCAAACTCTATCCGAACATTATCAAAGAATTTGAGAAAGAGAACGTCGTCAATATGTCTGAAAACGGCGGTTTCCTCTATTGGCTCAACGATGAGCAAAAAGAAATCGTATCCGAGTTTGAACAGGAATACGACGCGCTTGTATATCACGTTATACACAACTTTACCGAGTTTGGCGAACTGCTGACGTTCTTCTACGTTTCGGACGATGACGAAGAATGGGAATACGACCGAGCAGACTTGAAAGAAGGTTACGCCTGCGCTTACGTCAAAAACCTTACCGACGATATCTGTTCAGAGTTTGGCAGCGTTTGTTTCAGACCGCAATTCGGCGGACTTGTCAGAACTGCATAGAAGGTAGCCCATGAAAAAGCGAAACAACAAAGACTACGGATACAAAGTTTGCTATAAGGAAGAAAACAGCCGTAAATACGTTCGCTACTTCCTTACATACACTTACAAACAGGCTCAAACGGCTTTACTCGGATATATAAGATATCCACCGAAAGCACGGAAAGACGATCACATTCTCGTCAACCCGATATGGAAAATCATACCCGTAAAAAAGCGCGAAGTCAAAGCAGGTATTTGGAGAGAATGTCCGTTTTAAGGCATTCTCTCTTTTCAAAAACAAAATAAATTACAAGGAGATGATATAGATGATTGAACTGAACCTAACGACAGCAAACAAGCAAGAAGAACTTGTAAA